>NZ_LZGR01000047.1:0-44520 GCF_001690255.1 Gilliamella sp. App2-1 | reverse complement strand
TACTAAATTCTAAGAAAATTTTTAATATTTTCTTGTTTTTTTAAGACAGTTAGTAGACCTTGATTTACACAAGGTTGAGAAGAATAAGTATAATGCTTCCTAAGTTACTATATTTTACATTTAAATATAACGAAGGTTTTTATATTGATAATGTCTTTAATTAAACATACTAAGTGCGAAATAGCATTTAATAATATCAAGTTTCAACAACGAAGAATATCGTTTTACATGTAATAAATATATTCGATTTTGTTACTCTCTTATTTTAGCTAGGTCTATAAATATAATATCTAATCTGAAGTTACCGACTAATTACCGAATTTGTATTTTTAGTAATATTATTTTAGGAGTTTTAAAAAATGAATCTGATCTGGTCTGCAGTTGGGCAAGTTGTAAGTTCTTGCCTTCCGGTTTTTTTATTAATTTTTCTTGGTTGGTTATGCGTACAACAAGGGATCTTTTCAAAAGATTCTAAAAAATTATTATCAGGGCTTGTATCAAACTTTGTCTTTCCGGCTTTGCTTTTTGTGCATACCTCGCATGCCAAACCATCGCAAATATTTAATGGTATTTGGATGATTGCGTTTTTCTGTACTATGTCATTTTTATGGATAATTTGTTTTTTAACAAATAAGTACATTTTGCATAAAGAATTAAAGTCAACAGCGATGAATGCAATGTTGTGCTGCTTTCCAAATATGGGGGGTATGGGGGTTCCTTTCTTAACGCTAATGTTGGGGGCTGCTTCCACTATTTCAGTCGCGATTGCTAATTTTGTTGTTGCCTTATCATTGATTCCAATGACAATATTCTTATTAGAACTCTGTGATACTAAAATGTCTGGCGGTAAAGTCACCGGCGATATGATCTTTAATGCGGTAAAAAACTCGCTCATGAAACCGATGTTTTTGGCCGTTATTTTAGGACTCATTGTTAGTGTAACCGATGGAACCCAATGGTTACCTCATTTTGTGTTTAACACCTTTGATATTATGTCAAATGCTTGTAACTTTATATCGCTTATTGCAGTTGGTGTGGGTATTCATGGTGTTCAATTAAAATTATCTAAACCATTAATGATCAATATTGTATTGAAAAGTTTTATTACACCAATTGTTGCACTTATTTCCGTATACCTATTTGGTATCACTGGTATGGAAGCAGAAGAATTAGTTTTCCTATTGGCAATGCCAACAGCATCAACAGCGGTTATTTTGGCTTACAATTGGAATGTTGAGCAAGAACAAGCATCAAGCATTTTCTTTGCATCAACTGTCTTATCTATCTTTATTTTACCAACCTTACTACTTATTATGGATTTCACCGTTCCTGGCGTTGCTTAACAAACGTTAAATATTAATGCTCTCATTTAGAGTTACCTAAGTGAGGGCATTGAATAACAAGTACTCTCTAATATAAAAATATAAAAAATCAAAACGACTTAATCCAAAAGAACTAAAAATCTAATTTTTCCACACAACCGCATAATGACTTGAAAGTTTTTGCTAAGTGTTTCAAGCTGTTCACCAATTCCTATTGGCTCAAATGCTATCTCATTATCTCGAATAGACTCTCTTAACTATTAAATATTGATAATTTTTAAGTCATCTGATAAAAAAAACAAACAACTTGTTTGCTGCGGCAACAATTAGCAGATTGTATAAAAGGCGTAAATATTCAAATCTTTCACGTGATAATCTTCTTTTCTAATAAAAATGAGCGGTAAATAAACCCCTAAAAATAACATAATTCAATATAAGTATCAAAAGTGAGATAAATGTAAGCTTACCTTCTTTTCCTAATATATTGGTACCATATAAATGGTACTATTATTTTTATTCATTTTTTAAAAGTTTTAATTTGAAAGTTTATAATTATTTATTATGATTTTATTTGGCATGAATAAACATTTCACAACTCATAACCGATGCCAAGCCCTGCTAATACTGACATCAAGCTATTATATATCGTTTGAGTTGGAATAGCTTTACCGTTAAATTCGAGATCGCAAGTGGTACAAGCATTATAAGTTAATATCGGTTTGATAACCAAGCTCACAAACACTGCGAGTAGTTGAATCGATGCACCTATGACTCATCATCTCACGCTATACTTTCTTGCTGTAATTTTAGGCTATTTTGTAATGTAAACTCTGTATTGACTAAAGGCAATTTACCTACTGGAAATTAATGATTTTGAATATCAATCATAATTAGTGCTTGTTTCATATTTTGCTCCTTGGTTATCTTTCTATTTATAATTATGTGACAACTTTGTTTCTAGAAAAAATTGAGTATTATTATCGTTATAAAGTTAATCATCAATTAAAGCAGATAGTTTAATTGGCTTAAATTGATTCTACAGGTTATTAAATAATTCTTTAAAATTGAAAAAAGAGTTGCGAGCAAGTAAATTCTGTTATATTTTGTTCAATAGATTTAATTATTAACTCAGTTAAAGGTTTTTATTTTATGATTTGTTTTTGCGTTTTTGTGACTAAACATCATCATCACCATCATTCCTGAATAGTCTTTGGGCGATTGGTGCTGGAAGACGTTGATCTTCCGGTGATATCGCGAAAACAAATGGAGAACCCTCGGAAGATCAATCTTCCGGGGGTTTTTTGTTTGTGATTTATAAATTTTTTGGATAAGTTGGAGAATATTATGTTGGATAATTCGCGTTTACGCATTGCGATGCAAAAATCAGGTCGTTTAAGTGATGAGTCAAAAAAATTACTGGCACAATGTGGCATTAAGATTAATCTGCAAGAACAACGGTTAATTGCTTTTGCCGAAAATATGCCCATCGATATCTTGCGAGTTCGAGATGATGACATTCCCGGTCTGGTGATTGATGGCGTTGTCGATATTGGGATTGTCGGCGAGAATGTATTAGAAGAAGAAGTATTAGACCGGCAAGCCGAAGGCGAAAATCCACAATTCAAAAAATTACGCAGTTTAGATTTTGGTGGATGTCGTTTATCGATAGCTGCGCCTCGTGATTTTGTTTATACAGGTCCTGAATGTTTGAATGATCTGCGTATTGCGACCACTTATCCTCACCTGCTACGCCGTTATCTTGCACAATATAATGTTACCTTTAAAACCTGTTTGCTTAATGGTTCGGTCGAAGTTGCACCGCGCGCAGGACTTGCTGATGTGATTTGTGATTTGGTTTCAAGTGGCGCAACACTTGAGGCAAACGGTCTTAAAGAGATAGAAATTATCTATAAATCAAAAGCCTGTTTAATTCAGCGCCAAGGCGAAATACCACCAGTAAAACAAGCACTGATAGATAAAATCATGACTCGAATTCAAGGTGTCATTCAGGCACGTGAATCCAAATATATAATGCTACACGCCCCAACCGCCGTTTTAGAAGATGTAGTTGCCCTACTTCCAGGCGCAGAAAATCCAACCATTTTACCTTTAACTGGTGAACAAAATCGTGTTGCGCTACATATGGTGAGCAGTGAAACACTCTTTTGGGAAACCATGGAAAAACTAAAAGCATTAGGCGCTAGCTCAATTCTTGTCTTACCAATTGAAAAAATGATGGAGTAATAATATGAAACTCTCTTATTGGCAACAATGTACAAATGAACAACAAATAGCGCTATTGACACGCCCAGCGATCACAGCCTCTGATTCGATTAGCAAAGCAGTAGCAGATATTTTGGCTCAAGTTAAACAAAATGGCGATGAAGCATTAATAGCACTAAGCAACAAGTTTGATAAAGTTCAAATTAAGCAGATCAAATTAACTCAAGATGAAATTAAAGCAGCAACTAGTCGCGTTAATTCTGATTTAAAACAAGCCATGCAACTTGCTGTTGCTAATATTAACAAGTTTCACCAAGCACAAGTAAAACAAGCCATTACGGTTGAAACTATGCCAGGTGTAAAATGTCAGCAAGTGACCCGCCCTATTGATTCAGTGGGACTCTATATTCCGGGTGGTTCCGCCCCTTTATTATCAACCGTGTTAATGCTGGCAATACCGGCTAAAATTGCGGGTTGTCGTAAAGTGATTTTATGTTCGCCTCCACCGATTGCCGATGAAATATTATATGCAGCTGAACTTTGTGGCATTACCGAAATTTATCAACTTGGTGGAGCTCAAGCGATTGCTGCTATGGCATTTGGTACTGAATCGGTGCCTAAAGTGGCTAAAATTTTTGGTCCAGGCAATGCTTACGTTACCGAAGCCAAACGCCAAGTAAGTCAACGCTTTGATGGTGCCGCCATTGATATGCCTGCGGGTCCTTCTGAGGTGCTGGTTATTGCTGATAGTTCGGCAAACCCTGATTTTATTGCTGCCGATCTGTTATCACAAGCCGAACATGGTCCTGATTCGCAAGTGATACTGCTTACCCCTGACGAGGTCATTGCGCAAGCGGTATCAATCGCTGTCGATAAGCAACTTGCCCAACTATCGCGCAAAGAGATTGCGGAAAAAGCTTTGAAAGAGAGTCGCTTAATTGTAACGAAAGATTTAACTCAGTGCATTAACATCAGCAATCGTTATGGCCCCGAACACTTAATTATTCAAACAGCCAATGCGGATGAATTAGTTGAACAGATCACCAGCGCTGGTTCAATATTTTTAGGCAATTGGTCGCCTGAATCAGTCGGTGATTATGCTTCTGGGACTAATCATGTACTGCCAACATATGGCTATACCGCAACATATTCTAGCCTTGGGCTGGCTGATTTTCAAAAAAGAATGACAGTACAAAAATTATCGCCAGAGGGCTTAAAAGCAATCGGAAACGCTGTCGAACTTATGGCCGAAGCCGAACAACTCACCGCCCATAAACACGCGGTAACTTTACGCCTAGCGGCATTAAATTCAATGGGTTAAAAATAGGTGGATAACATGGATATCAATCAATTAGTCAGAAAAAATATTCAGAAACTAACGCCTTATCAATCCGCCCGTCGGATTGGCGGTAATGGTGATGTGTGGCTCAATGCGAACGAATACCCCGTCGCACCACATTTTGAATTAACCGAACAAACCTTAAACCGTTACCCAGAGCCACAACCAGAAAAAGTGATTCAGCGTTATGCTCAATATGCAGGTGTACAACCCGATCAGTTAATTGTTAGCCGCGGCGCTGATGAAGCTATTGAATTATTAATGCGTGCATTTTGCGAGCCTGAAAAAGACAGTATTTTGTACTGCCCACCAACTTATGGCATGTATCAAGTGAGTGCTGAAACGTTAGGCATAAAAACCAAAACAGTCCCAACCAAAGCCGATTGGCAGCTTGATCTTGAGGGTATTGAGCAGCATCTTGATGGCGTTAAACTGATTTATGTCTGTTCACCAAATAATCCAACGGGTAACTTAATTGATCCTGAGGATATTAAGGCGTTGCTCAATATTGCTAACAATCGTGCTTTAGTGGTGATTGATGAGGCTTATATTGAGTTTTCCCCTAACTCAACGGTGGTGAGTTGGCTTGCTAACTACTCTAATTTAGTGGTGTTACGTACACTATCAAAGGCATTCGCTTTAGCGGGATTACGTTGTGGTTTTACGATTGCGAATAAACCGGTGATTGATGCATTACAAAAAGTCATTGCCCCCTATCCACTCGCTACGCCTGTGGCCGATATTGCATCACAAGCGCTGAGTAAAGATGGCATTAATGCCATGAAGTTGCATGTAATCAATTTGAACAAACAAAAAGAAAAATTTGCCAGTTCGCTAGCACAGTTATCAGTTGTTGAAAAAATTTATCCGAGTTCGTCCAACTATTTATGTGTGAAGTTTCAAGATAATAAAGACGTGTTTAATATCTTATGGAATAGAGGGATTATTTTACGCGATCAAAGCAAGTCGATTGGTCAAAATAATATGATTCGAATCACCATTGGCACCCAAGCTGAGTGTGAAGCAGTAATTTCTGCGCTCAAGGCAATAAAATAGGAGCAAAAATGTTACAAAAATACTTATTTATTGATCGAGATGGTACATTAATTACCGAGCCTCCAATTGACTTTCAAGTTGATCGTTTTGATAAGCTGGCTTTTGAACCGAATGTGATCCCTGCTCTGCTTAAACTACAAGCAGCAGGGTACAAATTAGTGATGGTCACCAATCAAGATGGGCTGGGTACTAGCAACTATCCACAAGCAGATTTTGATGGACCGCATAATCTAATGATGCAGATTTTTAAATCACAAGGCATTAATTTTGAAGATGTGCTAATTTGCCCTCACTTTCCCGAAGATAACTGCGAATGTCGTAAACCTAAAATCCAATTAGTGTTTCCTTATCTTACCAGTGGTAAACTGGACAAACAAAATAGCTACGTTATTGGCGATAGGATAACGGACATTCAATTAGCTGAAAATATGCAAATCAAAGGGTTACGATATCATCCTGAAGATTTAAACTGGCACGAAATTGCGCAACGATTAACTGTCACTAATCGCTATGCTAAAGTTGAACGCAATACCAAAGAAACGAAAATATTAGTCGAAGTATGGCTCGATCGCCAAGGTGGCAGTCAAATTAATACGGGAATTGGTTTTTTTGATCATATGCTCGATCAAATTGCTACACACGGCGGTATTAAGCTCCATATTCAAGTAGCGGGTGATTTGCATATTGATGATCACCACACCATCGAGGATACTGGACTGGCGTTAGGCGAGGCACTTAAAATAGCACTCGGTGATAAACGCGGCATTACGCGTTACGCATCTGTTATTCCAATGGATGAGTGTTTAGCCAAGTGTGCAATTGATATTTCAGGGCGCCCTTATCTTAAATTTAAAGCCGAATTTACCCACCAAAAAGTAGGCGATATGAGCACACAAATGGTTGAGCATTTCTTCTACTCACTGAGTTATGCTATGGCTATCGCGTTACATATTGAAACCGAAGGCAATAATGATCATCACAAAGTTGAAAGCTTATTTAAAGCCTTTGCGCGCACATTAAAGCAAGCAATCAAAATTGAAAGTGATCGATTGCCAAGTTCAAAAGGAGTGCTATAAATGAAGATTGTCATTCTTGATACTGGCTGCGCTAATCTTTCATCGGTCAAATATGCTGTGCAACGGTTAGGTTATGATCCAATCATTAGCCTTGATCCTGATATCGTGCTAAGTTCAGACAAACTGTTTCTACCAGGGGTAGGCTCAGCAAGTTCAGCTATGCAAAAACTAAAAGAACGCAATTTAATAGAGCTTATCAAAGTTTGTACGCAACCGGTATTAGGGATCTGCCTTGGTATGCAACTTTTAGCAAATTACAGCAATGAAGGGTATGTGCATACTTTAGGAATTATCCCTGAAAACGTTGTTGAAATTCCTGATTATGGTCTACCTTTGCCACACATGGGGTGGAATCAAGTCTACCCAAAAGCCGGTCATCATCTTTTTCGAGATATTCCTGATGGTGCTTATTTTTACTTTGTACATGGATACGCGATGCCACTATGTTCAGCAACAATAGCAGAAACCAATTACGGCGAAAGCTTTACCGCTGCCGTACAAAAAGAAAACTTCTACGGCGTGCAATTTCATCCCGAGCGTTCTGGCTCAGCCGGTGCAAAATTGCTCAAAAACTTTTTGGAGATGTAACTATGACAACGTTTCCAATGATCATTCCTGCCCTTGATCTAATTGAAGGATCCGTTGTGCGATTACATCAAGGTGATTATGCGAAAAAGCGCAATTATGGCAATAATCCCCTTTTGCGTTTACAAGATTATGAAAAACAAGGCGCTAAACTATTGCATCTTGTTGATTTAACCGGAGCGAAAAATCCAACCGCGCGCCAAATTTCGTTAATACAAACGTTGATTAATGGCGTACAAGTGCCTATTCAAGTGGGTGGAGGCATTCGTACTGAAAAAGATATACAATCATTACTATCCGCCGGTGCCGCTCGCGTAGTAATTGGCTCAACAGCGATTAAACAACCCGAATTGGTCAAAATGTGGTTCACAAAATATGGCGCAGAAAGATTAGTGTTGGCTCTGGATGTTCGCATTGATAAACAAGGCAATAAATATGTTGCCATTCATGGCTGGCAAGAAGATTCAAAACAGACATTAGAACAAGTGATTGAGGATTATTTACCTTATGGTTTACAACATGTACTGTGCACGGACATTTCAAAAGATGGCACACTAAGTGGCTCAAACATTAAATTGTATCAAGAAATCAGCCAAAAATACCCACAAATTGCTTTTCAAGCATCTGGCGGTATTGGTCAGTTAAATGATGTTAAAGCACTACAAAATAGTGGCGTAGCAGGTGTGATTGTTGGCCGAGCTTTGCTTGAAGGAAAATTTACTGTTCAGGAGGCAATTTCATGTTGGCAAAAAGAATAATTCCTTGTTTAGATGTTCGCGATGGTCAAGTGGTTAAAGGTGTGCAATTTCGAAATCACGAAGTTATTGGTGATATTGTGCCTTTAGCAAAGCGCTATGCGCAAGAAGGGGCTGATGAATTGGTCTTTTATGATATTACCGCCTCGTCAGATGGGCGAGTGGTTGATAAAAGTTGGGTTGCAAAAGTGGCCGAAGTTATTGATATCCCCTTTTGTGTTGCTGGCGGAATTAAAACTGTTGAAGATGCTGGGCAAATATTAAGCTTTGGTGCCGATAAAATTTCGATTAATTCCCCTGCGATTGCCGATCCCAATTTAATTACAAGGCTTGCAGATCGTTATGGTGTGCAGTGTATTGTGGTTGGTATTGATACTTGGTATGACAAAGAATCAAACAATTATCATGTTTATCAATTTACAGGTGACGAAAAACGCACCGTTGCCACAAAATGGAATACGCTTGATTGGGTACAAGCGGTGCAAAAACGTGGTGCGGGCGAAATTGTTCTAAATATGATGAACCAAGACGGCGTTCGTAATGGGTATGATCTTAAGCAACTGAAAGCGGTTCGCGATATTTGCAAGGTACCGCTGATTGCTTCAGGTGGTGCGGGAAATATGGTGCATTTTTTACAGGCATTTGACCAAGCTGAAGTTGACGGTGCATTGGCAGCCTCCGTTTTTCATAAGCAAATCATTAATATTGGTGAACTTAAACAATATTTGGTACAACATGGAGTAGATATTCGATTATGTTAACTCAAAATTGCAATACCCAATTAAATTTACAACAACTTGATTGGCAAAAAGTAGATAATTTAATGCCGGTCATTATTCAGCATTATGTATCTGGTGATGTATTAATGCTTGGTTATATGAATCAAGAAGCGTTAATACAAACACAAAGCAGTGGTAAAGTCACTTTTTATTCACGCACCAAACAGCGCCTTTGGACCAAAGGTGAAACTTCTGGTAACGTTTTAAATATCGTGAGTATTTCGGCTGATTGCGATAATGATACGTTACTGATTTTAGTGAATCCAGTTGGTCCAACTTGCCATACCGGCACAACAAGTTGCTTTGCTAATGCTAAAAGCGAATGGGGATTTTTGTTTGAATTAGAGCAATTAATCGCTACACGAAAAAATGCCGATCCTAAGTCATCGTATACGGCAAAACTGTATCATGATGGCACAAAACGAATAGCGCAAAAAGTGGGAGAAGAAGGTGTTGAAACCGCCCTTGCTGCGACAGTTCATGATCGAGAAGAGTTAAAAAATGAATCTGCGGATTTGGTTTATCATTTATTAGTATTACTCCAAGATCAAAATCTGTCACTACAAGATGTGATTGGCATTTTAAAAACAAGGCATAAATAATAAAAATAATCAAAGTGCGAATCATATCGCACTTTGATTTACATCTTTTTTATTATGATAAAAAATAAATCAACTTAGCAAACAGGCAATTTTACTCCATTAAACATCGCTAATACTTCGATATTATTTTCACATAACATGAGTTTATCGACAGTTTGTCGATCCAAATGTGGTGAAAACTGCTGAATAAAATCATACATATAACTGCGTAAAAATAACGAACGAGCAAAAACGATATAGGTTGTACTGTAGGGGAAAATATGACCAGCACTCAGTACAACAAAATCATCCTCTGAAGTATTATTCACCGCCATTTTTGCGACAATGCCAATACCGACGCCCAATTTAACATAGGTTTTAATTAACTCAGCGTCTGTTGTACTAAAAACAATATTAGGCGACTGATTAGCGCGTAAGAAAGCTTGATTTAAATCTGAACCATCATTAGAAAAATCGTAACTGACTAATGGATATTTTGAAAGTTGTTCAATTGTAATTAAGCTGCTTTTGGCAAGTGGGTGATCTTTCATCACAATCACTGCTTGGTTCCAGTGATAGCAAGGTAAAGCAATCATATCATCGCTAAGCTGTGAAATGTCGGTCACAATAGCCAATTCGGCCTGCCCTGTTTGTGCTTGAGATATGCACTGCGGTGATGATCCTTGCTCCATATGCAAAGTAATATTTGGATATTGTTGCATAAACTGCTGGATCACAACAGGCAAGGCATAACGTGCTTGAGTATAAGTTGTGGTAATTGTTAATGAACCTTGATTTGGCTGACTAAATTCTTTGGCAATAATTTTAATATCGCTCGATTTATTGAGAATTTCTCGAGCAAGTGCAATAATTTTTTCACCAACAGGTGTCACTTCTGAAAGGTGCTTACCTACCCTGGTAAATATTTGAACGCCAAGCTCGTCTTCTAATAATTTTATTTGTTTGCTTATACCTGGTTGAGAGGTATACAGTTTTTCGGATGTTAGCGATACGTTAAGATCGTTATTAACGACTTCAACAATATAGCGTAATTGTTGCAATTTCATGACACACAAAAGCTCCTTTAACTGTATGCTTTTCTCCCTTTTAATCTTATTACAAAAGGGAGAATTGGTAAGGTAAATCTTTTCACAGCCTAGCACAAACAAAAATAATTATTTTTATACTAAAACGCATACTTTCCTGAAACTTTTTGACAACATTCAGGTGTGCTTACCTATTTTTTACTATTGATCCATTTGCCATCCACATATTGCATCACCCAACCTGTCGATTTTCCATTAATTTCCGAGGTAACATATTGTTGTTTGTTTTTACGGCTGAAACGAACAATTGCTGGATTACCATCAGGATCTTTATTAGGTGCATCGGTCAAGTAGATAAATTTTTCTGGTAGACGGTCTTTAAAGCGTTGTAACTCTTCAATCAACGGCGCTCTCGTCTCCCTTGATTTTGGAAAGTTATGTGCCGCCAAAAAGATACCCGCTGCACCATCACGTAATACAAAATGCGCATCGGATTTGCTACATTGAAGTTCTGGTAAATCTACCGGATCTTCTTTAGGTGGTGCAACATCACCATTTTTTAAGATTTTACGCGTATTTTTACAATCCTGATTAGTACAACCCATATATAATCCAAATCGGCCTGATTTTAAGTGCATTTCAGATCCACATTTTTCACATTCGATAATTGGCCCTTCGTAACTTTTAACTTTAAAATTACCTTTTTCAATTAATGAACCATCACAAATTGGGTTATTGCCACAAATATGCAATTTACGCTCGTTATCAAGCAAATAACTATCCATTGCAGTGTGACATTTTGGACAGCGTTTCCGCGCTCTTAAAGCTTCGGTTTCAGCTGTTTCGGCTTCTTCCAAGATATTTAAAGTTTCGTGCTCAGGAATTAAATTAATGGTTTGTTTGCAACGCTCTTTAGGTGGCAACGCATAGCCTGAACAGGCTAAAAATACACCTGTACCCGCAGTTTTAATGCCCATTTCACGACTACAATTAGGGCATTTAATTTCAGGTGTTAACACTAATGGATTAAGTTGCATACCGCCTTTATCGGGTGCTTGTTCGGCAACCTCAAGATGCTGACTAAAATCACTAAAAAATTGATCGAGCACTTCGCGCCATTCTTGTTTTTTATGAGCGATTTCATCCAATGCATGTTCCATACGTGCGGTAAAGTCATAACTCATTAGGTCATTAAAGTTTTCGCTAAGTCTATCGGTAACAATTTCACCGATTTTTTCAGCATAAAAACGGCGATTATCTAAACGTACATATCCGCGATCTTGAATTGTCGAAATAATGGTTGCATAAGTCGATGGGCGACCAATTTCACGTTTTTCAAGCTCTTTAACCAGTGATGCTTCGTTATACCGAGCGGGTGGTTTGGTAAAGTGCTGATTTGGATTTAAGCTGATTAAATCGAGTTTGTCGTTGACTGATAACGGCGGTAATATCCTATCTTCATTATTTTTCGTCAATTGCGGTTGCACTTTAGTCCAACCGTCAAAACGCAATGTACGACCTTTGGCCTTTAAAGTAAAATCACCTGATTTAACTGTAATTGTTGTTGAGTTATATTCGGCCGATGTCATTTGACAAGCTACAAATTGGCGCCAAATCAGTTGATATAATTTACCCGCATCAGCTTCAATGTCACTAATATTATCAGCAAGAATAGTAACATCTGATGGGCGAATCGCCTCATGCGCTTCTTGTGAATTCTTTTTACTACTGTATACATTAGGTGATTTTGGCAAATATTTATCACCAAATTTGTTGCCAATATAATCTCGTACCATGGTTAATGCATCTTGACTCAAGTTAGTAGAATCGGTACGCATATAGGTAATATAACCCGCTTCATATAATCTTTGAGCTAACATCATGGTCTTTTTAACACCAAAACCAAGACGAGTACTCGCGGCTTGCTGTAAAGTTGAAGTAATAAACGGTGCAGTTGGATTACTTTTAGTCGGTTTTTCTTCAATATTCGTTACTTGATATTGGTTTTGATTAAGTCCTGCTAGCGCAATATCAATGGCAACTTTATCTTTTGGTTCAAACGCTTCGTTTTTATAATGAGTTACTTGCAGAGTTAACGACTCATTTTTCGCTGTATTCAAATCAGCAAAAAGATCCCAATATTCTTCAGGAATAAAGGCATGGATTTCACGTTCACGTTCAACAACTAGACGCACTGCAACTGACTGAACACGACCAGCAGATAAGCCTCTAGCAACCTTTTTCCAAAGTAATGGCGATAGCATAAAACCCACAACCCGATCCATAAATCGGCGCGCTTGCTGTGCATTGACCCGATCCATATCGAGCATTGATGGCTGGTTAAAGGCATTTTTGATCGCTGTTTTGGTGATTTCGTTAAACACAACACGACGATATTTGCTATCGTCTCCGCCAATCACATCTTTAAGATGCCAAGCAATAGCTTCCCCTTCTCTATCCAAGTCAGTTGCTAGATAGATCATATCTGCATCTTTAGCCAATTTTTTTAATTCTGACACCACACGTTCTTTACCGGGTAAAATTTGGTAATGCGCTTGCCAGCCATTATAAGGATCGACACTCATTCGATCGACTAAGATTTGCTTTTCAGAGCGTTTTACTTTTTTCTCGGCTTTGTCTTTGGTATCTTTTGTTAGCTTTTCAGCTCGTTGACTACTACCACTAACAGGCAAATCACGAATGTGACCTACGCTTGATTTAACCACGAAATCTTTGCCAAGATATTTATTAATCGTTTTTGCTTTGGCTGGTGATTCCACAATAACAAGGGATTTTCCCATAATAAAACCTTTTTATTCTGTTGTTTGTATTATTTACTATCGAGCTTCACATCAAGAAGCGACAGTAAATCATCTTTAATTGTTGATACTTTCGTAGCATATTGCTCTTTCTGTTCTGCATCTTCAATTAATTGCGTAATGGTTTGTGACAGCGTGCATCCACGGCGTTTGGCTAAATTAGCCAATCGTTGCCAAACTAAAAATTCCAAATCAATCGACTTTTTTCGGGTATTTTGCTGTTCTGCATTAAAATGCCGTTTTCGTCTTGCACGAATAGTTTGCTTCAGGCGATTATCTAAATCGGGATTTAAATGTTGTTTTATCCAATCAACGACACCAGTTGGATTATGTTCTAATAATAATAACTCACTGACCGCATGCTGTGCAGCGCTTTTTTCAATATAACGTGTAATTGACTCGCCTTCTAGATGCCTTTTTACTAGATAGTGCCATTTCCAACCACATTCTAGGTTTTCTAGTTGTTGATATTTCATTGGTTCATCTTGTGACGCTGTAACTGAATATATAGTTGTAGCATAATCTAGTCACACAATAAAGAAAATTATTGCATTTGACAAATTTTTTATAAATCTGCTATCGTTGCTCTTTCATTTTGATCTTTATTTAAGGAATTCCCATAATGGCTAAAGCAGATGCTATTTATATTAACGGCTATATTTACACCGCGGACAAACAAGATAGTGTCTGCGAGGCAATAGCAATCGAAAATGGCTATATTATTGCAACTGGCACTACGCAAGAAATAAATAACAGTCACTATGTTGATAACCATACAACCATTTATGACCTACAAGGTAAAACGATGATGCCAGGGATCATTGATTCGCATCTACATACATTTTGGGGCGGAATGCAATTATCCTCTTGTAATTTAAATTATCAAAGCTTAACCATTGATGATACTTTAGCTATTATTCAAACGCATTTAGATAAAGATTTGACAGATAACAGCGCAAATTGGTTACAAGTTCGAGGATGGTTGCGCCAAGAAGTGTTGCCAATCGGTACTGATATTACTCGCTTTGATCTTGATCGGCTCAATACAAAACGCCCTGTTATTTTGTTTTCTAATGACTGCCATACTTTAGTTGCGAATAGCATTGCTTTAGAGAAATTTGGTTTAGATAGAAACACCCCTGAACCAACCGATGGAAAGATTGGTCGTACTGATGACGGTGAATTAAATGGCATATTAGAAGATGCCCCGGCTATGCGTGCGTTTGACAGCATTTCTAAACTCACCGATGAACAAGCAGTCAACATTGCTAAATTATCGCAAGCAGAACTCAATAAACAAGGTGTTACTGCTGTTATGGATGCTCGAATTACCGAAACCCAAGCCGATGCATTTTTAACACTACAACAACAAGACCAACTATCGATTCGCTTATTTGGTGCGCGTGAATTACCGCCAGATGATGTATCCTCAATTGAAGAAATTCCAACTCTACTTAACAAAGTTAAACAGTTCGCTGCACGTTACGACGATAAAAACTGGCAACCAAAACCTGGTATCAAAATCTCACATACCAAATTATTTGTAGACGGCGTAATGCAAGCACCTTTAATGACCGCACGTTTGCTTAAACCATATAATTTAGCTGACGAAAAAGATCGTTACGGTGATCTTTATTATTCAACTGAAATGTTAGATGCTCTCATTCTTGAATCAGCAAAAGCAGGATTTCATCCGCATATGCATACTGTTGGTGAAGGTGCGATTGAAGTGGTGCTTGATGCTATTGAAAAAATGCGAAAAACCTTACCTGATGAGGATATTCGCCCAAGTACAGCACACAATGAATTAAGTGCTGCACATCAATTTACAAGGTATAAGCAATTGAATGCTTGTGTGGTCTTTTCATTTCAATGGGCAGGATGTAGTTCGGCAATGGTTGAGCAATATCAAACCCTCTTTGGCCCAGAGCGTTATAATGGTTTAGAAGCACACGGGCAATATATTGATGCAGGTGTGACATGTGCTTTCGGTAGCGATTGGCCAATTGATCCATTAAATGAATGGTACGATTTCCAAATTGCGATGACACGAAAAATTGATGACGAGCATCCGCGATTAAACAATGATCGCAATCTAACCGCTATTGAAGTATTACGTAGTGCCACTATTAATGCCGCATATGTATTAAAACAAGATCAATATATTGGGTCAATTGAGAAAGGTAAATTTGCTGATTTGATTATTTTAGATCGCAATCCATTTACTATTCCAGCAACCGATATGCAAAATGTCAAGGTTTTAACAACTATTGTGGGCGGTAAAATCGTTTATCAACAAGCATAATTTAAACTTTATGTCTTTAATTTACAAAATGCTACACCAACCATGATTGGTGTAGCATAGGTTATTATTTAGACTTTAGTCAACTTGAGCAACTATTTCGGTTTCCACAGCTGTTGGTTTCGTGAAATGTAAGATAGCGGCAATAATTAATGCGCCAATAAACATATCAATGACATACCACAGCGTCGCTTTGGTCACTCCACCTAATGCGACTAAACCGCCAAATGCTACCAATGATTCAATCCCATTAATCATACCTAGCATACCTGCGATGGCAGTGCCAACAACAATAGCAATAATAACACGCATTGGATCTTTGGCCGCAAAAGGGATTGCACCTTCAGTAATACCCGCCAATGATAAAAAGAAAGCGGTAATACCAAACTCTTTTTCTTCTTTGGTATATTTTGGGCGTGAAACAATTAATGATGACATAGCTAAACCTAATGGTGGAATAGCACAGCACATACGAAATACCCCATTTGGACCATAAACCCCCTCTGCCATTGCCGCTAAGGTAAATGCAGTCGCCGCCTTACTACATGGTCCTCCCATATCTAGCGCCGCTAATATACCAATGCCAATCCCTAAAAATGCGGCATTAACCTCTGACATACCTTGTAAAGTTGCGACCATAGCTTTGACAAACCAATCGAGCGGATAAGATAGACCATAAATGTAAAGTGGTGCCATCACTAATATCGTCACTGTAGGGATAATCATCACTGGCATAATCGATGCAATTACTGGATGAACTTTAATCGTTTTAAACCATTTAACAAAATAGCCGATTAAAATACCAAAAATCATTGCGCCAATAAATCCAGTATTGACTTGATTAGAACCAATTGGATTATTAACCACATAACCCATAATAAATGCAGGCGCTAAAGCAGCATTGCCGCCAATGGAATAAGCCATATAAGCAGCAAGCACTGGCACCATCATAGCAAAACCATATAAGGCAACCTGTTTTAAATCCATAAAGAATTGATTACTTGGCTCAATATTGCCATTAGTCACATCCCCTGTCATTAACACAATAGAAAACAATATTCCTGATGCGATAATAACGGGTAAAAACTTACTAATACCCGTATTTAATGCTCTAAATATTTCTTTACCGATACAATCTTTAACCACTGTAGTCGACATCACCTTTGCATTATTAAAAATATTGGCAGTATTTTTAACGGCTTCACCAGTACTCACTTTTATGACATTTTTATAAGGCTCAAGCCTATCGACATTTTCAATTGAAATATCAGTCGCTAATAAAATCACATCGGCACTTTTAAGATCTTGTTCGGTTAATGAATTTTCAATACCTGCGGCACCTTGTGTTTCGACTTTATACTCCCAACCACGCTTTTTCGCCTCATTTTCAATTTTTTGCTTAGCAATATAAGTATGTGCCATCCCTGCAGTACACGCACAAATCGCAACAATCTTTTTTTTACTCATATAATCCTCTGATTTTATTAGCTACAGATTGAATATCGCTTTTAAGCAAATCTTCGACAAAATCATCATTAGCTAAATTCGATGCTAATTTAGCAATAATGGATAAGTGCTCTTTATTGGCATGCTCTGGAGCACCAATCATAACGATTAATTTCACTTTATTATCATTATTCCAAATGATGCCATCGCCATATTTCCCCACCACAATAAATGGTGTTTTAACAGCACTACTTTTTGCATGTGGCAAGGCAATATCAGGTAGCACATCGGTTTCCATTTCTTGTTCATGCGCCATAACATCGTCAAAAAAGGTTTTGACATTAGTTAAATAAGCTTGGCTAGTTTCAACCATTAGATGGATAACTGTTGATTTTTGAGTAACAACATTACCCGTTAAATCAACCGGTAAAACAGGGATTGACTGCATAAATTCATCCTCTTACTAATAATAGATTATTCGCAATAACGCAATTTTCACTCTACTTAGATTGCAGATAAAATATACAATAATTTATTTGCACTGACACTTATTTTGTCTAATAAATAATAGATTTGGATCACAAATATGCAAATAGAGAATTAACCGTTTAACCAAATACTCTAAATTAAATTGGACTAAAATCACTAATAATATGCTTTAAAGGTAATAATTTGTTTGCTTTAGTATCATTTTACTAAAAATTAACTTGCATAATTATCACAATATGGCAGAATTCCCTGCCGCTTTAAGCGGGTAAAAAGGCAAAACTATACTTAGTAGTTTTTTATTGTTTTTTGGGACAGAGGAGCAAAGTCATGTCCGCAATAAAAATGAAACGAGTTTTAACCACACCTGCATTGATTGCATTTGGTTTAGCTTATATGGTTCCTTTGGGGATCTTTACCACTTATGGGGAAGTGACAGTATTAAGTAACGGTCACTTACCTATAGCTTATATTATCACCCTAGCTATGATCTTTTTTACAGCATTAAGCTATTGCCGAATGGCAAATAAGCTTCCAATTGCTGGTTCTGCCTATTCGTATGTTCAACATACGTTTGGTGGTAAAATTGGATTTTTGGTGGGTTGGGCACAAATCCTTGATTACCTATTTTTACCAATATTAAATTATTTGGTACTCGGTATTTATCTTAACGAAGCATTTCCTAGCGTTCCTGCGTATGTTTTTGTACTTGGATCATTGATTGGTGTTAGTCTTTTAAATTATCTGGGTATTAAATTGATTAATTCGGTGAATTTCACTTTAATTATTGTTCAGATGATTTTTATTGGATTATTTATATTTTTGACTTTAGTTAATGTGGATTTAACCCCTGAAGCAATGATAAAACCACTACAAGTTAATGCGAATGATTTGAGTGGTTTAATGTCAGGTGCAGCAATATTATGCCTCGCTTTTTTAGGATTTGATGCCATTGCTACCTTGGCAGAAGAGTCTAACGATGCACAAAAATCGCTTCCAAGAGCCATTATCTGGACTGTTCTTATTGCTGGTTGTATTTTTTTAGTAGTTTCTTATTGTGCACATTTAGCTTACCCTAAATGGAGTGATTTCATCGATAATAAAGATACTGCAAGTTTAGATGTGGTTCGTCAAGTTGGTAATATCAGCCAATTAGGCAGTAATTTTATGTATAACTTCTTCCAAGCTGCATATTTAACAGGTGTCTTTGCATCGGCAATGACTGCACAAACGAGTGTATCAAGAATATTCTATGCAATGGGGCGTGAAGGTGTGTTACCTAAACAAATCTTTTATAAAATTCATCCACGCTTTAGAACCCCTTACTTGTCGATTATTTTTGTCGCCTGTTTTTCATTACTGTCATTAGTATTAGATCTTAGTTTAGTTGTTTCAATGATCAGTTTTGGTGCTTTAGTTGCATTTACCTTTGTTAATTTATGTGTAATTAAAAGCTATTTAGGCAATACCAAGAAAAAAACATTCTCTGTCCTATTCAAATATGGCATGTTACCTGCCATTGGCGTTTTACTCTCACTATGGTTATGGACAAGTCTTGATGCTACAGCGATGATTGTTGGTTTAGTTTGGTTGGCAATGGGTTTTCTTTATTTACTTTATCTTACTCGAGGATTTACGCGTTTGTTACCTTCGATTGATCATAAAGAACTACATTCGATTATCAAAGATTAACCATTCAATTGGATAAATATGTCTACTATAAAGTATTTAGTTAACGCCTTCTTTACACTTCCGTCGACGATCGTCGACGGAATAAATTTCTTAAAAATGATTACGAGATTAACTCAGTAATTATTCACCAAAGCCTGTTGCGAATAACTCACGGATTTCGTCCATTGCTGCTTGCTCATCTTCACCATCACAGATGATTTCAACAGTAGAACCGCCTTTAACGCCAGCACCAAGTAAACCCATCATGCTTTTTAATTTGATTGCTTTGTCATTGTAAACAAGCTCAATGGATGATTTATAGCGACCAGCTAATTTTACAAGTGTTGTTACCGGGCGTGCATGTAAACCCGTTGAATTTTTTACTACCATTTGCTCTTTTAACATAATAAAGTCCTTATTTATATATTAGCATTAATACAATGCCTGTATTTATATCATAATTTAAACAGCTTTGCTCTTTTTTTACATGTAAACTTGTATAATTTATATAATCTATTCTGGTTATCTAAACTTGGTATTAAAGTTATGTCCAAAAATAACGTACAACATGAAAAAAGATAGGGGCTGCAAAACAGACAGAATCTAAACGATCAAGAACCCCACCATGACCACCGATTAGATTTCCCCAATCCTTTATGCCTCTGTCACGTTTGATGGCTGACATAACCAAACCTCCCAAAAACCCTAATAACGTAATCATAAGTGAAATCAAACCAGCTTGCATAAAGCTAAAAGGTGTTAGCCAAAATAGGCAAGCACCAATTAAACTTGCTGATAAAATTCCTCCAATAAACCCTTCAACGGTTTTAGAGGGTGATAAATTTGGGCTAATTTTGTGTTTACCGAATAATTTTCCAAACATGTATTGCAATACATCTGAAAGTTGAACAACTAATACTAAAAAAGCAATTAAAAGCAGATTACGATCTTGGTAATTACTGATTGGTAATATTAATAGTGCAGGCACGCAAGAAATGCTATAAACCGTAATCATTAGTCCCCATTGTACTTCAGCTATTCTCGCTAAAAAATGATCGGTTGAGCCGGTTATTGCCGCCAAGATCGATAATAGTAAAAAGCCATAAACAGGAATAAAAATGCTAAACAATCCATACCATGACATAACCACTAAAATATATTGCAAAGGTAAAGCAATAAAATAAGCAAATATCAATGCATAAGAATCGTAACGACTAATAGGCGTTAAGGTTAAAAATTCACGTAATGCAATGCCTGATAACACAAAGAATAGAAAAATGATAGCCAATTCTCCTACCCAAAAAGTAACTCCAATAATTGCCACCATTACCCACCAAGCGTTAATGCGTTTATTGAGATTATCAATTACACTATTTGGACAACTAAGGCGCCGTTTTAACAGCCAACCAATAATAGAGGCAATAATAAGCAAAATACCAATACCGATAAATAGTAATAAAATATCACGTTGATAATTAGACATCTTTGTTTCTCCTTATTTCTTTTTCATCATTTAATTTGAAGCGATTTTCGTTATAATTCTGTTACCAAGTTTGGATAATACCACTGAACCATGCGCCTATTAACAACACGATTTGCATCACCACCACTATTATTTTTCTAAACAGCCTTAATTAATGTACCTTGTTGACATTTGGTAATGATCCGTGTTACCAACTGATTGGATTGGATTTAATAAAATGAAAGGTCACTAACACATTATCTAACTCAATAAGTGTATTGGCTATTTGTTCATTACGGATGGCTAAATATTTAAACAATTGTTTGTTAAATTGGATGCGCAATGCGTAATAAATGCTAATCAGTCCTATAATCAAGGCTACAAAACAAAATAGGGTTAATGATAATGTGCTGTTAATCACCTCACTTGTTATCAACTCAAAGCGTAACGCTATACTGGTTAATAGTAGCGAAAATAGACTAATTGGTAAGCTGATAACTAGTAAGCTACAAAATGTTATAAGTGAAATTTGACTTGCGTGTATTACAGTTTTTGTATCATCATGACTTAACATACCAACTTCCTTTTGTTATTTAGAAAAAACATTCTGTTAAAATTAATTGTTGTTTAGTGGTGATGACAATATTAGGACGGCATACTTTAACCTTAGTTATTGCTTCATCTAAGTTTGATACTCTTTTAGTCAACAATAACCAAGCAATAATGGCAGTAGCACTGCGTGAATAGCCTAAAGCACAACAAACTAATAATTTCCCTTGTTGATGATATTTCTCAATAATTTTGGCTGTTTGTTGACATTGTTCAATGGTTAGTGGCGTCATATCTAGCACAGGGATCGAATGGTAATTTCCATTAAATTGAGTAATCGGTAATTCTGCACAAAGATCAACTATCGATGTAAAGTGATTTGTGTGCAATGTATTATTGGATGGTATTCGCCCTAAATAAACATTATCACAAATCAAATCGACTGGGTTATTTTTAAATGTCCACAATCGTGAGTTAATCCACATAATTATAAAATAAGGCAAATATAAAATAGTAACAGCAAGATTAAAATGTCCATTAGCCTGTTTTTGAAAACCCACTGCACCAAATAACAAATAATTTACTGAAACCAATAAAAATGCACCTGAAAACCACAATAGCCACAATGCCCATGAAGAAAAGTAAATAGCAATAGAAAATAGCAATAAAAACAGTAAAAAATAGAGACTACTCCAAACATATTGTTTAGGTAATTGGCAATTTTTTAGTGGTGATAAGCCATCATCAGGCCATAACCAAATACAAAAGCACCCTACCCAAAGCCCAGTTGATATGTCACAAAAATGATGATGCCAAGTCGTTAATACCGATAAACCAATTAATAAACACAAAATATGCACAATACAACGCCAGCCGCCACGGAGATAGTTAGCATAAAAATCCCACAAAATAACCAATAATATTATATGGAGCGACAAAACTTGATTAAACGGTTTATCAAATCTCGTCAAAATATCAAACAATAATCCCGGTAATCCATCTAATTTTGGGCGATCAAAAAAAAATTTGAGCGAAAAGATCAAAAAAAAGATAATACAAATAATCTGAGCGGATAAAAGACGAAAACAGAGTATTTGTAAGGTTCGATAAGACCAAACAAGTAATATTGCGAGTCCACACATAAGATCTATCGACCAATAAGGTACGATAGACCAAGAACATAAAGGAATTGAACGCTCCCATTCAAGAAATATACTCCCTACATCACGGCGTGTAGAAGTAAACCAATTGGCAAAATCATAGCTAGCAAAAAAGAAAATTGCTAAACCGACTAACCATATGAACTTATAAAAAGTTAGCTTATCAAATCCTAGTTTTACTCTATCCATTACCAATTATTTAATTCGTTGCGCTAGTGATACGGTAAAAATTCCCCACTGATCAATACGCATTGTGATTTTTCTAAAACCAGCAGCGGCAACCAATTGATCCATTTCAAGTTGTGTACGCCTTCGCATAATCCATGGCTGACCATCACGATGTGATGTTAATACTCTTGCAATAAATTCTACTTGCGGATGCCATGGCTGATTAGTATAAATTAAATATCCCCCTTCAGGTATTGAATCTGCTAGCCCTGATAGGGAATCGCGTAGCAACTGGTTATCACTAAACAGTTCATACAAACCAGACACAACAGCTAAAGTTGGTTTAGGGGATAATTGGGCGAGTTGTTGTCGACTAAAAGCATCACCCTTTTCAAAACGTGCGATATCAGTTAAGCCCTTTTCAGCTATCAACGCTTGCCCATCTCTTACATTAATATCACTATAATCTCGCAGTAATATCGAATTAGGTTTATTGCCGATTTGATTAATCGTTTCTAAAATATAACGACCGTGTCCAGCGGCTATATCAACAATATCGATAGAGTAGTTCTGCTCAACTAATTTATTGATAGCTAATTTAACTAACTCTTCAAGATGTACTTTTCGTTGTCGAATACCTTGCCAACCTATAGCTTGTAAATAAATATAATCCAAAAAACGCCCTAATTTTGAGGTTCCTGAAGGTTCATTACGATAAACATAATCCATCATACTACCCGAATCAAATCCCGTATCAATACCAAGTTTAACTCCGTCAGAAAGTTTACTGACATATTTTATGTTGATTTTCATATACTTCCAGTATAGAGACTTAATAAGGCCAGATGGTGGCATCGTTAAGTTATCTGCTTCTTGCCGTGTATATCCCACCAAATCAGCATTAACTAATGATGGTACACTAGGTTGATTGGCAAAACAGCCAATAATAAATCGCCTTGCACGATCGATGGCAAACTTTCGATCTTTTTCACCAAACGTATCATGATAAAAACCTGGCAGTATGTGAAATTCTTTTTGCTGTGTGCCCAAATTATTGTAAAATTGTTTTTGTGGTTTACGTCTTACTACATAATCCGAGCCAGAAACTAGCAATTGTGTTGGTACGGTGATAGCATTTGCATCTTTTATAATACGATCTGACACCGAATATAAATCCAAAAGCAATCGAACTGATATCTGCCGTGTTATTAATGGATCTTGTGTGAAAGATTGTGCACGCTCAACATCATGCGTCAGCAATTTAGATTTAACATAACTATTAACAAAGAAATTACCTTTCAAACTATACAGTAATTTTAAGCTTGGCACCGCTAATGGTACATACAATTTTACACTAAAGGCTGGCGATCCTAGCACTAAGGCACGAATATTTGGTACATAGTCATGTACCCACGCCGAAGCAATAACAGCACCAACACTTTGGGCAATAACAGCAATATCTTCTTGACGCAGGTCATACTCTTGTATGATATGTTCAATAAAACAGTTAGCATCTTTAATTAACGTTGCAAAATTGAGAGCATCACCACGTTCACCTTCCGATTGACCATTGCCTCTGGCATCCCAAGCAAAGAACTGGTAATCAGGTAGATTTAATTCGTCAGCAAGATGCTCAACTCGCCCCGAATGTTCATGCCCTCGGTGAAAAAGCACTATTGCTCTAGACTTATCCGCATCGCTATCAACGGCAGGCCAATAGCGATAAAATAACTGGCAACCATCATGACTAATAAATGTTTTTTGTTGCTGTTGACGCATATTCTCTCCTTATTATTTTTTGACTTCTTTCATGCCGTTTCGGATTCTGTTAAATACAGTATAAATAAGCAAAATACTGATGACCCATAATAGCGTATTGATGTAGTTTAAAGGTAATAAATAAGTCGCAATGGCTAGACTTATTCCCCCAAAAATAAACGCACGGTCGCTCTTACCCATTGGACCATCATATCGCCGTGAAGCGCCAATCATAACCCCTAGCACACCACTGTATTCAGTCAAAAACGACAATAAAACTACTAAGATGACTAAATAATTACTAACATTGTCAAGTTGCGTAAAAATGAGTAACAGTGCGCTATCCGATACAACATCACAAATCTCATTTAAATAAGCACCCAAATTTGATTTTTGGTTATATTCTCTGGCTAATATACCATCAATAGCATTAAGTGCCATACGGATAAACATCCATATTGGAATAAGGCAGAAAATCCATTGATATGCCACTAACCTCCCAACAATCAGTGCGATAAAAATAGATCCCAAACCTGCAATTAATGTTACTTGATTTGCGGTTATATTAGCCTTATAAAGGTAATTGGCAAATGGCCTAAGAAATGCTTGAAATTTGGGCTTTAATTGATAAATCGACAACACTCTTGTTCCTCCTAGTAAATGCTCAACAATGATTAAATTGATAGACTATAACATAACTATATAGTTTTATAGTAATTAAATAATTCTCTATAATTGCGTATGTTTTAAACAACTAACCATAAAATGCAGACGATTAAGCTCGTAAACCTCGCCTAAACCATCATCAAAGGCACAAGCCACTTTTAACAGCTCTTCACCATAAAAGGTTACACCAGTACGGGCAATAAAAATATTTTTGCTTGATTCAGCAATTTTTTGCTTTAATTGACTCACACCTTTTATTAAAGCATTAATAGTGTGACCATTATTAGGCGCATAATGTGTAGATAGTAGCCCATCATCTTCATCAATTAAGGTGAGTTTTGTGGTTGTAGATCTACTAGCAATACCTAAAAACGCATTTTGCTTTTGATAATCAGTTAAATTAATTCTAGGAATTTCGATGTATTTGTGTTTGTTTATCCAATCATCAAAAGGTAATGATTCATTAAATAGTGGATTTGATCTAACATTCTGATTAGCTATTACTTTTTTTGAAGAATTTAATTTTGCAATAAAAGCATTGATTGAAAGTTCGGTATGGTCAATAAGATGAATCACCCCCCCCCATACCGACAATAATATAGGATGTTCGGTTTTTAAAATCTGTTCATCATTTAGCTTTAAGATCTTTAACACTGCTTTACCAAGTGTTGAAATAAATGAAAGTGCTCCAGCAATTAACATCACTTTAGGCACAACAGCATAACCGTGCACCAAGGTTTTAAATAGCTGAATACAAACTATTTGTAAAATAGAATAATCAATGTTTTCTTTTGAAACGTTGCGACTAATTAAGTTTTGGACATCAGGTTTAGCAAAAACACTACAACGCGAGGCGATTAGATAAATTTGGTCATGTTTTTGAGCAAGCAAATCAAATTGTTGAACAGGCGTATTAAGCAACGTTGCCATCTGATCAATAAATTTCCCTGTTCCGCCAGCACAGTTCCCATTTATTCGAATATCTGGTGGACGGTCAGAAAAGAAGGAATACATCTTACTACCTTCACTACCAATATCAATCAAGGTTCGCGCTTCGAGGTATTTACGATACACCAACTCTGATGTGGCAACCACTTCTTGAATACATGCGATATCAGCTTTTTCTGAAATAACCATTCCTGCAGAACCGGTCACTTTTATCGACAAAATAATATTATTACCAAGTTTTCGCCCTATCTCGTCTAACAACGCTAGTACGGTTGACACAATATGCGTATTATGACAAACATCATTGGTATACACAAAATTGTTATGCTTATCAAGCACCACACATTTCGCTTTTGTTGAACCGATATTCAATCCTAACCTATAAATTTTTGACATAACAAACTCACACTTTGCAAGAGTATAGTTAACTATTTAAAAAATATTATAGCCAAATATTTAAATTTTTTAATAGCTTTGTTTAAAAAAACATCTCTATTACAGATAGCAAGATTTGTCAAAAAGTTTCAGAAAATAATACCTTTCAGTATATTTTCTATGATTAAATGTCTCAAATACTTCAAGACTTAAAGACCTTTCTCTAATCCTTGCTTAGCTATAGCAATCACATTTTTCAAATCAACACCTTGTGCTTTAGCCGCAAAAATACAGCCACAATAACATTGACGATACACATCGTACTCTTTACAAAGCTCAATCGAACGTTTATAACCATTATTCTTTTTAAAATCAGAAGGCAGATAATTTACTGAGAAGAGCTCTTGAATTTCAAAACCTAACTCGTTAATTTTTTGGCTATTTTTTTTGGGGCTAAGGGTTAGCGCACTCGCAAAATAATCAAAACCCAATTCCTGTGCTTTAATTGCTGCTAAGTCTAATCGCATTTTGTAACAAATATGACAACGTTCACCACCTTCTGGCGCATCACGCAAATGACCGACCTGCTTGATAAATTCTGCTGGTTGATATGGCGCCTCTAAAAATTGCACGTTATGCCCCGTTTTTCGATTAAAATCAGCAATAAATTTTTGCTGTACCACACTACGATATTCATATTCAACTCGAGGATGAATATTAGAATTAGCAAAATAAATCGTAATATCGGCATATTGAGCCAAATATTCAAGAACATAAGTACTACATGGGGCACAGCAGCTATGAATTAATAACTTTGGTCGCACTGATTCTGCTTGCCAATTAGCAATCACCTCTTTTAATACAGAATCATAATTTACTTTATTATGTGGATTTAATTTTTCAAGAATATTTTTAGCATTGATTAACATGGGAACTCATTTATATTTAATTTTGTTTTCTATTTTCTTGTTTTAGTTAACTAAGTTTTAGTCGACCGACTATAATATAGTGATACACATCAGCCTTCAAGGCAAAGAATGAAATTTTATATTTGAATTTATAGATAATTGACACTATTTAATTTAAATGATTAGATTTTATCATAAAGCTAAAAGATCAATCGGGATAAACCAATACAATAACAATGGCCAGCCTAACAATTGACGTTGAAACAATCCTATTTTAAGTTCAATTAGTTATGATAAATATAACAACCCTATTTTAATTTGCTACATTAACATGTGCAGACGTTGCCTTTTGAATGTCGCGTTTCTCAAGAATGAATGCAATACCAAAATAGATAATCGTTAATATCCATAAATGCCAATATTGTGGACTAAATTCAGAAAAGCGGGCTCCCATTTGATTAATTTTTACCGAACCTACTATAGCAGGTACCGCTGGGAATATATCGCCAATCAAGTGAAACAAAGGAGGCATTAATTCTTTTGGCCAAGAAAGCCCTGTAACAAAAAATATCACCATACTTGACGGTATAATTAAGCAAAACACATCACTCACCGTATGGACAAAATGTGATATAACTTTACCTAATAATGCCGTAGAAAAAATAAAAGGAATAATAAACGACAACGAAACAACAAGATGACTTAGGCGTGGTAAATCATACCAATAATTCGCAAATACGGTATAAATAATAAAATAGATTAAATAGAGTACTAAATAAGTCAATAATTTACCAATTAGTAATAATAATGCAGAATATGCAGCATTATTCTGTTGATGAATAACATCTCTTTCAAAATCAGAATTTTTGCTAAATAAACGACATAAGGTGCTACCAATAAGTAGTGTTTGATATAAGATCAAAATAAAGGCGGCAGGAATAACATAGGTTGCATAGCCTGATTGAGGATTAAATAAACTTATCAACTGACTATTAAACGGTGAAACACTATTGGTTGCTACAGCTGGATCAACGCCTTGCGCTATTTTTCGCGAAATGGAAATTTTAGCGCCAAAATTGCTAGCAACAGTGTTAACTGCGGTGGCAACGTTACTGTAAATTAAAATATAGCTCGCATCACCATAATATGATATAGGACTCGTTTTGCCCTCTAAAATATGTTGTTGAAAACGATAGGGTATCAGCACTACCCCATAGATTTTACGCTCTTCAATCAATTTTTTAGCTGTCTGTAAATCCGCAATATGTAAGTTTATGTTAATGGATTTATTGGCATCAATTTGCCTGACTAACTCTCGGCTATAGTTGGTATTATCTTGGTCAATAACAGCGATAGGAACATCTCGTATCGCTTCATGTAAATAAGGCTGTGGATAAAAGAAGAAATAGATAAAAATTCCCACAAACATGACGCTGGCTATCGCTTTATTTTGGAAAATACGTTTTAGTTCTTCATAGGAAATTAATAATAAAGATTTAATCATATTAACCGCCTACGGATTTTTCGTAAATGAAGAGTAATAAGTAATGCCATAACGCTAAACTGGATCAATAAATAAACAAAGGGTTCTAACGAAGTCATCATATTTGGTGATCGCAATGTTTGATCAAGACGAATCTGTATATACCATGTCACAGGCAATAAAGCGCCCCAAATATAAGCAAAAGTATTCATTGCAAGACGAGGAAAAATCAGCCCAGTAAATCCAAAACTAGGAGAAGCGACTAAGCTTGCACTGCCATAAGCTTGTGCTAGGGTTGAGCCAGTTAAACCAAAAAAAATTCCGTACAAACAAGAAGTCAGTGTAAACCCGATACCACCAAGCATCAGCAATATAAAATGCCCATTTAATGGTAAATTAAAATAAGCGATTAAAACTGTATCAAATAAAATCAGACAAAATACAAAATAGAGAACATATGGAAGAATACGCCCTAATAAAAAGATAAAAATATTATGATTAGCGAGTTGTAAGATTTGCTGATAGCTCGTTGCAGCAAAGCGATCTCGAGTGACACTGGTAACCAATGCCATCATAATAATGATCTGCAAAATCGTGGGGATTAAACCATTAATTAAGGTATAAAGATAATTTAATGTAGGATTATATAAAGGATGTAAACTAGCTGGAATCGTTTGCATTTGACTTTGTGCTACCGGTGAAGCCATTCCTTTTTCTAATAATCCTTGCAGTACTATTTGGCTATTAGCTGTTTTCAATGCAGAGCTCATCGCCCGAAAAATAATCGTTCCCGCCGACATATACTGATTATTATAAAAAGCGACCACTTCTGGTTGATGCCCTGCGATAAGATCTTTTTCAAATTCTGGTTGAATAAAAAGCACGGCATAAACTTCCCCCTTGATCAACGCATGTTTGGCTGACGAAAGATCTTGATAACGTTCAGCGACTTGTAGCTGTGGTGAAGCTGCCACTTGTTGAATTAATGTACGCGATGATTTGGTTGTATCTTGATCAACAACAGCAATAGGTATCTGGGTAATTACGCCAGCATGATACATATAAAGAAATAAAAAAATGAATAATAAAGGATAGATGAAAACTAATAAAAACAAAAAACGTTGTTTAATTAATTTACGAAGTTCCCATCTAATCACTTCTAATAGCGAGTGAGACATCAGTGCCCTTTCCTTTTGTGTATAATCTCCATATTATTTATGTTAGTGAGATTGCCACTTTGTGGTAACACTCATCCCTGGACGAAGACCAGTCACCTTATTAATTGGTTTAGCACGCATTTCAAAAGTTTTTAAGTCAAAGTCACCCGTCGCTTTAGTCGCTTGCCAATTTGCATATTGACCTAAGGCATTTAATACGGTGACTTTTACATCAATAACTTGATTATTTAATGCCGGCACTTTAACTTGAAACGTATCACCGACTTTAAGATTTCCTAGCAAATCTTCACGAAGATTAAAAGTAAACCAAATATCATTTAAATCTATAATAGAATAAAGTGGCGTGCCTGGACTATACAGTTGTCCTGTTTCGGCTACTCGAGTTGTAATTTGACCACTAATAGGGGAAACTAAAGTTAATTCATTTATATCCGCTTTTACTTGTAACAACGCCGCTTCTGACTGTTCCACCTGCGCATCGGCTAATTTTTTCTGCTCTACACTACTACCATTTTCAGCTAATTCTAAATTAGCTTTAGCAGCTTCATAGGCCTTAATCGCCGCTTGGTATTGATTAAAAGATTCATCATAACTTTGCTTTGAAACCGTTCCATTTTTAGCTAAACGATTAATTCGTTCATAGCTTGTTTGTGCTAAAACTAAATCTGAATTCGCTTTATCTAACTGTGCCTTTTGCACATCAATGGTTTCTGGCCTAGTACTATAAGTATTATCACGGCTCGCCATTGTCACTTTTAATTGCGCTTCTGCCGTTGCAAGCTGCGCTAATAATGCTGGATTTGAAAGGGTAAGAAGCTCATCACCTTGTTTAACATTATCTCCAACATCATAATTAAATTGAACCACTCGCCCCTGCACTCTAGCTGCAACATCAACACGGCTAGATTCAACTTCACCTTGTAATATAATGGTGCTCTGCTGGTTCGCAAGATAGATAATAATAACCATAGCAATAACAGCAATGATCGCTACAATCAAAGAAAGACGTTTTTTATGCATAAATTGTGCTTATAAATGATTAGAGTAAAACTAGAATAAGATTATTGGCAATAATATAAAGGCAAATATTAAAATACGCAATAAAATATAGCGTTATATAGCTGTGATCTTTAAAAATCATTGGTGTTGAGCTAGTGATAAACAATTACTTATATATCCTTTAAAATCAATTTATTAAAATCTTTTTTCACTATTTATGATAATAAAAAATAGGCAAACACACCATCAATACTATTGTCTAATTCACCTTCTAAATTATTACACAATTTTGCATCATTCCAAGATCAATAACACTATCTAAAACAACATTCCTTGTAATTATACAATAAATAGTATAATTGATTTATATTTATAATAAAATTTCAAAAGCTCCTAAAAGAAACTCTGTAAAAATTCGTCATTAGTACAAATATTGACAAAAATATCATTTATATCCAATTGGTTACTATTTATATCGTTTAGCGCCTAATAAAGCCTTTCAGAGTAATAAATCATCAACTATTATTCGGTTACTCTCCTTTTTTTGTCACAATAATGGTAAGCACGCAAAGCAGCCTTGCCAAATAAAGATAAATTGGTATCAATCACTTGCAGTTCGGTAATTTTATCGGTAATAATTTGAAAATATTTATTCATTATAAACCTCGTTGTTAATTCATTTTGCCACTAAAGATATCACCAATCGAATAACCATTGACATTGATATATTCATACTGATTTTTAAATTGCTCTGCTAAGGCTTTTTTGGGCGACAGCATCGGATAATAGAGTGATTAGAGACTGTTTTTGCCGATTATAATCATCTATGATCAGTAATAAAGCATCATATTCGGATAATGAATTATCAGCAACATGTTCATGCGCCTTGTCCACTTGTTGCAGGGCAAAATCACGTAGGCAAGGCTGGGTAATACCGAGTTTATCTAACCCCGCCTCAATAAGTGCTTTTTGTTGTTGTTTTTCTTCTTCAAATAGCTCATCAATTTCGTTCCATTTGCTTAACGCTTCATCGGCATACCATTCGCTTTCATATTTCACCAGTAAATGCCCTATTAACTCCGCCGTCCAGCTTCTGCGTAATGGATCGGCTACACTAATTAGTACCAGTTTTATAAGGTCATTGTTATGATAAACTAAAAATAAAAGAAGGTAACAACAATGACAATCGATTCATCGCGAAGAGCAAAACGTAGCTTTACTAACGAGTTCAAAAAACAAATGGTCATGCTATATCAAAATGGTAAAAAACGTGCGGATATCGTCGCAGAGTATGATCTCACCAAATCAGCATTAGATAAGTGGATAACGCAGTACCAAACTACTGGCTCATTCATCGCAAAAATTTTTAATAATAATTATCGTGCTTATGGTACAAGGCGTCTGCAAGCAGAGCTGAGAAAGCAAGGCATAACCGTATCTCGACACCGAATAGGTCGAATCATGGCGAAAAATGGCTGGGTTTCGAAATACACCTGTAAAAAATATTGTATTCAGACAGAAAAAAGCCATGAATCACCAGTGGGGAATGAACTTAATCGAGAATTTGATATAGGTCAACCGCAAAAGATATTGGTGACCGATTTAACCTATGTAAGGGTTAAACAACGTTGGCACTACCTTTGCGTAATTGTTGATATCAGTAATCGAGAAATAGTGGGACGACGTGCTGGCAGGCATAAACCAGCGGCACTGGTCATGCAAGCTATGAGTCAAATTCCAATGAACTTACAGACGATTGAGTTGTTTCATTCTGATAGAGGAAAAGAGTTTGATAATCATTTGATTGATGAATGTTTAACAGCATTTGGAATTACACGGTCGTTAAGTCGCAAAGGCTGCCCCTATGATAACGCAATTGCAGAAAGCACATTTAAAGCAGTGAAAACAGAATTTGTGTCGAATACTATTTTTGATTCAATGGCGCAACTTAAATTGGAATTTAATCACTATGTGGATTGGTTTAATTATAATCGACTTCATTCAACATTAAATGACCACTCGCCGATTGAATACCAAAGAAATCGATGACCTTATCTTTTTGGTACTAAAAAGTGTGGACATACCATGTCAGATAATTCACCTATCGAGGCCTTTTCTTCTATCGTTTCAAACTCAGGCCAGTGCCATGGACTACGCCGTTTGATATGCGCTTGTGCATTGTCTTTTATATTCACCCAACCGTGTATCGGTAGTGTTTGCTCATCCAGTGCCGTCACTTGTACCTAGGTTGTGTTGTCCTTCTCTATCGCTATCAAGCCGTCATGCTCCAGTAAACTTCATTGATGCTCACTACTCGTTCTATGTTTGATTGTTATCTGATAAGTTTTACAACAAATCACGTATATTATTAATGATTCACTAAAAATCCCATGATAAACATTTTTGATTTTCATGAGCTTCACTTATTGCATCTGATAAAATTGATAAATCATCATTAGCATTTTTTTTATACATAGAATCAAGAGATACAGCAGAAATAATTTCTTTATTTTTAATAAAATATTTATTTTCAACAGTAAAAACGGTTTCAGATTTTAAATTTTCATCATGATAACCAATTGGTATATTGTAGTATTCAGTGTTTGATAATACTTCAAATAAATCTTTTCTTTTACTAACAACAATTTTTAAACGGTATGTTTCACCATAAATTCTAAGATTAAGTTGCTTTTCCATACAATTTAACACTGCACCTTCTGTCGCTTGTAAAGATTCAAGTGTTATCTCTTCAGCTTTTAATCCGAATGATACGCATAAAATGTTAATGCTAATCAAATATAATATACCCTTCATTATCTAATTCTCCTTTATTATATTTTTCTAATAATTCCGATGCTTTATAACCAAAAGTAATTTCAAAATGAGGATAATCTTTTTGTTTTTTCCAATTACCGCCCCAAGAAAAACCATTTCTTATACCTACAGAAGATATTCTGATTAGAACGTTTTCGTCCCAATTAACTTTCTTATCTTTGATCTCTATAACGTCTATTGCTAATCCATAATTATGGTAACTATATCCTCCTCTAACCCAAGTAACTATATTTCCAGATGTTGTACGCCCTTGCTCATAAAGGCGATTTTGTTCATCAATAGTTCTAAGTCCTGTCGTAACTCTTAATTGTATTCCAAATTGTTCTTCTACATCATTGATAAAATCTACCGCATTTTGACGAATTTCGGGATGTAATAACGCAATTCTAGAGTTTGTAACACTATCCCAAGTTTCAGTTTCTTATTTTCTGTAACATTAAAATAATCTATCATCGCCACGGGATGAATAAACCATGCCTTGCCGTCTGCGGATAGATTGGACAGTTTAGGGATATTGGCTTCGGTGTTTGCTGTTGGGTTTTGGGCTTGTGCCTGTGCCACTTGTTTCCACCACAGTGAGGGTTTAATGCGCTGTGCTTTTTCTAGTTGCCAGTTTGATTTGACATGTTTATGCGCTTCGTCCACCACGTCTAAGGCAAAATCACGGAGGTAAAGCTCGGTGATGCCAAGTTTATCTAATCCCGCTTCAATAAGTGCTTTTTGTTGTTGTTTTTCTTCTTCAAATAGCTCATCAATTTCGTTCCATTTGCTTAACGCTTCATCGAATATAATGACGATTGAGTTATAATACTGTGTAATTCCAACATAACTTAGATGATCAAAATATTTAAAAAATCATTTACATACATTTCTGTCTAGATTATTGTCAAAGTGACATTCGAAAAAGTCCTCTAATTTAAACTTTCCATTGGTACTGATTGAATATTTTTTCCAGAACTTAACTAATGAACCATCTTCATCAGAACCGTATTTTAAAATGTATATAAACTTATCTATGTAATAATATTGGGATTCTACATAAAAAGCATCATAATCATTTTTTATATAATAAATGGTTAGGCTATCATTTATTTGATCATTAATTTTTGTAAAAAGTTTAACTTCTGCAATAGTTACGCTTTCTAGACTAGATGGATTTATCTCTTTCACTTTTTCTAAATAAATATTAATACCATTTATTGGAGGCAAATATACTTTTTCATTTAATATTATTGGATTAATTATTTCGTCATAATCAAAAGTCATTTTTGATAATACACATCTTTTTCTTTCATATTCTATTTCCTCATTAGTTCCTCCATATGGATGCGCTATGGTACAAGAAGAATCTATCTTTTTCACAAAATCTTTTCTACTAATATGATTATCTCCTTGGTATGTTTCCATTTTACTAATTTGTGTTTTTTGTTCAGGGTTGCTATTGATTTTAGCTTCCGTACAACTAAAAGTAAAAATTAAAGAATGCATTAACATAAATAATTTTCTTTTCACAGATACTCATCCTTTTATATCAATAATTAATTTTCAATCTCTGTTATACAGTTAAAATCAAAATCGCCTGAGTGTAAATGAGTATTATGTAGAGCATCCTTGTTTACAGCATTAGATAATTTATAAAAATATGGATTAATTCCTATAAATCTTTCGTTAAAATGAAATTTTGCCATAGCGTTAATAATTTTTTGATCTTGATTAACATCTAATTTATATGAAGTATCAACACTTTTACCATTTACATGTTCTGCACTGGGAAAACAGGATGCTTCGTAAAAGCAACTTCCTGTCGTTGTCAATTCAAAACCTATCTCAGCAAGAGCACCTATAAAACCAGCTAAAGGACCAGGTCCAGTATATCTTCTTTTGGTATTACTGAACCGATATTTAATCGTAACAGAACCTTTTGTATAATTAATTTCATCTGGCATTCGAACTATTTCAATTTCTTCATCAAAAGCTTTGTATAATCGCCAAATTAATCCTCTGGTTGGATGTTTACCATACTCAGCAATATCTCCATTTGCATATTTAACTCTTTTCTGGGTATCCCCTTCATTGACATTTTCTTTATATTCAATAATATTAGTATCACTTCGATTCGGTGCACTTACTGTTACACCATTTCTTTTCTTTTTAGTTGTATGCCAATCTGCTATACATATTTCATGCTCATTATTATCTTTATCATGATAAACGTATTTATATTTTTGTTCATAACCTTTCAGTATTTCTTGTGTATATGTTTTTCAATTTTTCCGTCATGATAAATATGATAAGTAGCTATGCCTGCGCCTGAAAAATAATCCATCATCGCTACCGGATGAATAAACCATGCCTTGCCATCTGCGGATAGATTGGACAGTTTAGGGGTATTTGCTTCTGTGTTTGCTGTCGGGGTTTGGGCTTGTGCCTGTGCCACTTGTTTCCACCACAGTGATGGTTTAATGCGTTGCACTTTTTCAAGTTGCCAGTTTGATTTGACATGTTCATGCGCTTCGTCTACCACGTCTAAGGCAAAATCACGGAGGTAAGGCTCGGTGATGCCAAGTTTATCTAATCCCGCTTCGATAAGCTCTTTTTTCTGTTGTCTTTCTTCTTCAAACAGCTCATCAACTTCGTTCCATTTGCTTAACGCTTCATCGGCATACCATTCACTTTCATATTTCACCAGTAAATGCCCTATCAACTCCGCCGTCCAGCTTCTACGTAAACCTTTATTAATTAATATAATTACATATTACAAACTGTTTATTTGCTTTTTTAAATCAATATTATTTTGCTAACTCTATCTCAACGCGTTTTATTTCTTGCTTTAATTGTTTTATTTCACATAAAACTATGTCATCAAAATAGGGAAATAATTCATTGTTAATTAAAAACTCATTTTGGCTTAAACACAATTTATCCCGATTCTTTTTGAGTGGGGAAAATAAATTTTTCGTTGAATTGTTTTTTCGGGCAAGTTGTACCGTTTTCTGTTTTATTTGATCAAGATAATAAAAATAAACATCTTCTATATCGCAAAAATCTTCAGATTCGTCTTTTAAGCACTTTTCAAATTGTTCCTTTTTATAATATTTGTCTTGTTCTGGATCTGGTAAGATAGTGAAATTATCAGGATAAGTAACTTGATGACGAAAATCGTATATCTGAGCTAAATGAAATTTTAGATTTTTCACATCGATTTTATAATGTCTCCATCTTTGAGGACCGATTCCATCATCCATTTCTATTAAGGATAAAGTATAAATATCGCCACTTGGTGAGATATAAAAATATTGGTAACCAACTGAAAGTAAAGTTGTTTCATTTGTAAAATAATTAGCAAGGGTTATTCTATCTTTAATTTCATTATTTTTTATTAAAAATAAAATCAATTTAACACCAGAATAATAATCATCTTCTTGCTTGAAACTAAAATTTTCTTTACTTAATCGTAACGTTAAATCGTTTTTCTGATATATTACTGTTCTTTTATCAATCAAGTCATACACATTATCAAAATAAGAACTAAAATTATACAACTGACAACGGTTTCTTATTTCGGTTTGCTTTGAAACATCAAGTTCCTCAAAGTCTAAAGGCAGTGTACAATCTTTCCATAGTTTTTGCATATTTACTCTACTAAAAAATGAATTACCTCGGTATTTTTCTTCTATATCAAATGGTTGACTATAGCAGTATGCACTAACCAAAGAAAAAACAATACCGATATAAAAGGAATGCTTCATAATTTACTCCTTAATTTCTTCAATTTTAGTTAGTGAAAAGTCAGCATGAAAGTGAGAGTTATGTAAAGAACCACCGTCTACAACACCGGATAATTGTCTAAATTCTTTAAAATGAGAATGCTCTCCAACACGGATCTTATCAAAAAATAGTCGCATCGCATTTAAAAATGCTAAATCATCTTGATATTGTTGAGACGAATGAGAATAATAACCACCTTGGTTATTTTTTGACTTATACTCAAAGTCAATAGCCATACCATTAATATGTAATACACTTGGAAAACAAGAACCCCATTGAAATGCACTACCTGTAGTAGTAACAGTTTTATTATAAACAGCTATACTCCCCAACATGGCTGCAAACAAACCAGGATTGGCATAACGGCGCTTTGAATTATGGAAATTATATTCAATATTTAAATTACCATATTGTTTATTTAATGAATCAGGCATTCTTAGCAATTCCACTTCATTATTATTTACACCGAAAACGCGCCATGAGTTTGGATTTTTCGATTTCACGTTGTAATATCTGTCATGTTTACCCCATTCAGCAATTTCACCATTGGCATAAATAATTCGATATTTAGTATCTTCATCATTTACATCTGAAGCAATATCACTAGGACTCTTAGTCTTATAAAAAGTTTTGGGTTGATTAGGATTAAATGCTTTTCTAACTTTCTCTTTAATTCTGATATATTCCAAATCACAAACCTTATGCTTCTTATCTTGTCCATCGACAATGACATAGCGATACTTATTTTGATTCTCATCTTTAATAAATGATGGTATGTACTTTTGTATTCGACCATCTAAATAAATATAAAAAACAATAATATCTATTTTTTCTTCTTGAAAAGAATCCATCATCGCTACCGGATGAATAAACCATGCCTTGCCGTCTGCGGATAGATTGGACAGTTTAGGGGTATTTGCTTCTGTGTTTGCGGTCGGGTTTTGGGCTTGTGCCTGTGCCACTTGTTTCCACCACAGTGAGGGTTTGATGCGTTGCTCTTTTTCTATTTTCCAGTTTGATTTGACATGTTTATGCGCTTCGTCCACCACCTCTAAGGCAAAATCACGGAGGTAAGGCTCGGTGATGCCAAGTTTATCTAATCCCGCTTCAATAAGTGCTTTTTGTTGTTGTTTTTCTTCTTCAAACAGCTCATCAACTTCGTTCCATTTGCTTAACGCTTCATCGGCATACCATTCACTTTCATATTTCACCAGTAAATGCCCTATCAACTCCGCCGTCCAGCTTCGGCGTAATCCTTCCTTTAAATCCCTATCCGTAAAAGTCGGCGGCGGTAGGTCTTTTTTTCGTTGGGTTGAATAAATCAGTGTGCCGGTTAAGATTTGGTGTAATGCCCGCATCGCTGGGGTGTAATCGGCTAAATCTAATTTCGCCACTTTATTCTTGCCTATCTTGTCAGATAATTCACCCACCGTGGCTTTTTCTTCTATCGTGTCAAACCCAGGCCAGTGCCATGGACTACGCCGTTTGATATGCGCTTGCGCATTGTCTTTTATATTCACCCAACCGTGTATCGGTAGTGTTTGCTCATCCAGTGCCGTCACTTGTACCCAGGTTGTGTTTTCATCCTCTATCGCTATCAAGCCGTCATTCTCTAATGAAATTAGGGACACGGTACGAGGGTAACATACCGTATTACGTTTCTTTTCCTGTGGAGAAAGGTTGTCATCTAATGATAACGGAAAATTATGCCAATAACTTACGCTTGAATTGAGCTGCCCATCTTCGCCATTAAGGTGTAAGACTTTACTGGCGGCTATCCAGTACGGCTTCTTTTCAAGCCTAAAGCGAATCGTGAAAAAATCATCATCATTCGCAGGCTCAGAATAGACACTCGGTAACGTTGTATTTTGTCCCTTTCCGCCAAGAATGAGTTCAGCTACATAATTAGCTCCGTGCCATTAATAATCATCATAATCATTAGTATCAATATAATTTCGACAAGCTTTTATTTCTTTAGGTTTACATGCTCTTTGGTTTTTATATTCATAATGACCACTGTATTCATTTTGATATTCACCTGATTTATACAGACACTCAGTTTGTACCCGTTTATAGCGATTATTGCCTATGTATTGAAAATCATCGGTTAGCGATATATGATCATTTTCTTTTTTACCTGGGCAGGTTTTGTAGCTAGTGGCGGCTTTTTCTTCTAAATCAAAGAGAAATGCATTGCCTTCAAGATTTAATTTAACAAATTGTTGTTGTATCTTGTCATAACTGTAATATTCGGCTGTTCTATTAGGTCCATAAACTCTGTCTTTAATGAGATAAAAATCATTATTATCACCATCAAAATTATAATCAGCCCCAGTAACCATAATACTAACATAAGAATTAAATTTACACTCTTTTATTCCCGTAATAGTTTGAATAAGGCGACCATCATGTTTACTATAGATATTAATCCCCACAATCTCTACTTCTTCCTTTTTTTTCTTAGATATCATAACTTTAAAATAAAAGTCTTTGGTACTATGTTCCTGTAAAAATTCAATATTATTAAACTCTGCTTCACTCAATGGATGTTGCTCATTATATTTTTCATATTCAAATGTTTTTTGTAAATTTACCTTATCACCATTAAGGGTATAGCCTGTTAATTGTTGATAAGTTTCTGGTCCATAATTAAAAGTATGACTGTCAACATTTTCAATCACTATTTTATCTAATGAATTTACATCATTAGATTTAAATTTAGTTGGATAACTACTCTTTCTTATATAATCAAAATGCTTAATCTGATAATCTTTATTATCAATATAAACAGCAAAATCATATTCAAAATAAAATTCAGCTTTATTTTGACCAATGGTGCCTGTGTAAATACGATATAATTCTGCTTGGCTAATTGCCGGTATTAAGAATATTATAAGTAAAATAAGCTTGATATAATTCATCTTGTTATTCCTTAATTTATCTCTGTTTTGCTTTCGCTTCTTTCTTTTTGCTGGCATCATATTTTTTATCTCTTCTCTCTTCTCTCTTTTACTTTTGTCTGCTTAGCCTCATCTTTTGTCTGTAAATTAACGAAGAAGGCTGGATTAATTTTGTAGGCTAATCTATCCTTTTGTAGATTGCCTGTATGAGTTCGATTGCCATTTTTCTTCATAGCGATTTCAAAATGTAAATGAGGGTTACAAAGTCCTTTAGCATTACCGGTATCACCTGTATAGCCTATCAAATCGCCCGATTTAACCTTATCCCCGACTTTTAAGTCAGCATGTTTATCACTTAAATGACAATAACGTAAGAAAAAATGGTCAGCATTAATATTAAAATTATCGGCTTGGACTATCTCTTTTTTGTCTTTGTCAGTAAATTCAAGCGTATAGTCATTTCTTGAAGCGCGTAAATCATCACCTTTAACTTTAATGACCAGCACATTGCCATATCCACCTTCTTCTTTATATTGGACTATTTCACCATCTAAACAGGCATAACAAGGGGTATTTATATCCGCAAATAAATCTAATCCAGTATGAGCTTTAGCTCCCTGATTTCTTACATAACCAAAAGCACCATTCCAATAAAAATTACGACCGTTTGAACTAAAATACGTTCGTTGTGGATTGTCTAAAGGCTCATGCCAAAGTTTTGTTGTTTCAACTTTAAAATAATCCATCATCGCTACCGGATGAATAAACCATGCCTTGCCGTCTGCGGATAGATTGGACAGTTTAGGGATATTGGCATCAGTGTTTGCTGTTGGGTTTTGGGCTTGTGCCTGTGCCACTTGTTTCCACCACAGTGAGGGTTTAATGCGCTGTGCTTTTTCTAGTTGCCAGTTTGATTTGACATGTTCATGCGCTTCGTCTACCACGTCTAAGGCAAAATCACGGAGGTAAGGCTCGGTGATGCCCAGCTCATCTAATCCCGCTTCAATAAGTGCTTTTTGTTGTCGCTTTTCTTCTTCAAACAGCTCATCTATCTCATTCCATTTGCTTAACGCTTCATCGGCATACCATTCACTTTCATATTTCACCAGTAAATGCCCTATCAACTCCGCCGTCCAGCTTCGGCGTAATCCTTCTTTTAAATCCCTATCCGTAAAAGTCGGCGGCGGTAGGTCTTTTTTTCGTTGGGTTGAATAAATCAGTGTGCCGGTTAAGATTTGGTGTAATGCCCGCATCGCTGGGGTGTAATCGGCTAAATCTAATTTCGCCACTTTATTCTTGCCTATCTTGTCAGATAATTCACCTATCGAGGCCTTTTCTTCTATCGTTTCAAACCCAGGCCAGTGCCATAGACTACGTCGTTTGATATGCGCTTGTGCATTGTCTTTTATATTCACCCAACCGTGTATCGGTAGCGTTTGCTTATTGCCTGCGAGTAACCTTAACTCTCTAAAAGCTACTATTTTGTATTATTTCTTAATCTGGCGAAAATTTGGTTATTAATTTTGTTCTATTTTCTTGATTAACAAATGTGTAATAAGTCTCTCCACCATCAAAATATTGTACAATCTCTAGTTTATTTTTCCCTTTCCATTTATATTCAACTTCAACTCTCATATAATCATCTTCGTAAATATCCGAAAAATCTTTCCCCTGTTTGATTTTTTCCCTAAACTCATAAGTAGGATTAATACTCATTGCTTCATATACATCTAATATTGTCATATTTTTATAGAAACAAACTTTAGTTGTCTCCATCTCAAAATATTTTGTTTCAAGACAATTTTCATTACGTTTAAAATTATTTATTTTGTTTTCATCTGTAATAGCTAATTGCTTATAAAAAACTAAATGTTTATTATAAGGAATCATTAATTCATTATTATTAAGTAGTATGATAATCTCATAATTAAAGCCAATGCACCTTTCCGATAGATTAGAAGGCTCAATAAAATACAATCCATTAAACTTATTCAAAGATAGATCATATTTTTTTAAATCTTCATTATAATCCTCAAAGATATTAAGTTTAGTCAACTGATTATAGATACTTTCTTTATCCCCTTTGACTCTCTTAAAATTACAACCTAACACTTTAATTTTTTGTTCATTACCAACAATAAAATTATTTAAAATACTGGTTAACCATTTCTTTTCTTTATTTTCTACATTTATTTTATCTTTTATTAACAAATAATAATGATTATTTTTAATATCAGATGCATACGTAAAATAAGGCATTAAAAATAGTAAAGTAAATCCAAATAAAAAACTCTTCATTTTGCCACTCCTATTTATTGAGGATCTGTACCAAATGTAATGCGATACCCCTCTTTTAAAAGATCCAAAGGATCTAATAAATCTTCGCGTCTTTCATAAGGTTTATTCGCTTTATTACTTAATGGTTTTTTCAAATCTAATCCACTTTTACCGGAATAATATTCTAAATGTAACATGAAAATAATTTTTCCAGATAAAACCATTAATGGGGTGTCGTCATCATTTAGCAACTGACCAGTTTTTGCTAGTACAGTACCTTGCTTAACAAAATCGCCAACTTTGATGTTTGTAATACTTGACTTATCAACTTCACCATAACGAATAATGAATTCTCGTCCACTATTGGTATGATGCTTGACTGTTATCTGATGAGTTTTACAATAAAAATTTCTAATATCTAATACAACACCGTCACATACCGCGACAATCTCTGTATAAGGTTCTGTATATAAATCACGTGCCGCATGTTTCCTTTTTCCCCCACTACGATTCCACCCAAACATTGTTTGATTATCATTTTTAGTCCAATTAAAGTTTTTACCAAATTGCATATCAAAATTGTTTATTGGTTTTACTTTTAATGGGAAAATAATTTCAGCACTTCTAACATTAAAATAATCCACCATCGCCACCGGATGAATAAACCATGCCTTGCCGTCTGCGGATAGATTGGACAGTTTAGGGATATTGGCATCAGTGTTTGCGGTTGGGTTTTGTGCTTGTGCCTGTGCCACTTGTTTCCACCACAGTGACGGTTTAATGCGCTGTGCTTTTTCTAGTTGCCAGTTTGATTTGACATGTTTATGCGCTTCGTCCACCACCTCTAAGGCAAAATCACGGAGGTAAGGCTCGGTGATGCCTAGCTCATCTAATCCCGCTTCAATAATTGCTTTTTGTTGTTGTTTTTCTTCTTCAAATAGCTCATCAATTTCGTTCCATTTGCTTAACGCTTCATCGGCATACCATTCGCTTTCATATTTTACCAATAAATGCCCTATCAACTCCGCTGTCCAGCTTCGGCGTAATCCTTCCTTTAAATCCCTATCCGTAAAAGTCGGCGGCGGTAGGTCTTTTTTTCGTTGGGTTGAATATATCAGTGTGCCCGTTAAGATTTGATGTAATGCCCGCATCGCTGGCGTGTAATCGGCTAAATCTAATTTCGCCACTTTATTCTTGCCTATCTTGTCAGATAATTCACCTATCGAGGCCTTTTCTTCTATTGTTTCAAACCCAGGCCAGTGCCATGGACTACGCCGTTTGATATGAGCTTGTGCATTGTCTTTTATATTCACCCAACCATGTATCGGTAGCGTTTGCTCATCCAGTGCCGTCACTTGGGCCCATTTTGTGTTTTCATCCTCTATCGCTATCAAGCCATCATTCTCTAATGAAATTAGGGACACGGTACGAGGGTAACATACCGTATTACGTTTCTTTTCCTGTGGAGAAAGGGTGTCATCTAATGATAACGGAAAATCATGCCAATAACTTACGCTTGAATTGAGCTGCCCATCTTCGCCATTAAGGTGTAAGACTTTACTGGCGGCTATCCAGTACGGCTTGTTTTCAATCATAAAGC
>NZ_LZGR01000046.1:0-1858 GCF_001690255.1 Gilliamella sp. App2-1 | reverse complement strand
TTGCTATATGATCTTTATAATGAACCTAAAGAACTTGATATGGGGCAATTAAGCGAAGATTATCAATTTTTACTTTATTCTATAAGTCAAGATATACTTACTAGTGGTAATTTGAGAAAGTTGTCTAGTCTTTTAAGATATATAGCAGATAAGTTAGATATGTAAAATTAGGTGTAGTAGCTCAAACTCAACCTGACAATCCTAGTCTATATTAGTGTATTCGTTATTAAAAAGTGACAGTTAATTCTGTCACTAAATTCTATAATTAATTTTTTAATTGCCTATTTTTGCTTAGTATGCACTTTAGCCATTATTATTTTTATGCACCATTGTATTAAATAATGGCTACCTGTTGTATTGCTCATTGTGCCATATATCCCTCTATTCAAAACATAGGAAATGCATTAACTCACTATTTTTACTTACAAAAAACAATTCAGAAAGACCGTTGATTTTAATTAAATTTTTTGGTGTTTTTTAGCGTTAGCAAAGGGGCTTTGACATCAAGGTTGGCAACAACACCAAATTAAAAGCAACTGACAAAGGTACCTTCTTAAACGACGAGCAACAACAAAAAATCTACGAAGACGCCTACAAAAAGGCGATGAACGAAGGGATGTCAGCGATGGGCAGTGACACCCGTCAAGGCATTGACATGGCGGTTAGCCTCATCAACGGCTTAATCAGTGGCGACATGACAGGGGCAGCCGCAAGTGAAATTGGTGCAGCAGTTAGTATTAATGTGGTAGATGTTTTAATGGCTGAAGGTCTTACCGCAGCGGAATCAAAAGCGTTTTTAGAAAGTTTAAATTTGGAACAACGAAGACTAATTGAACTTGCGTTAGTCGATCCAATGGGAGATCAATTCCTTGAAGATGCAGTACTAAAAACTTATGAACGTTATTATAATGATTACCTAAAAGAGAAAGGTAGTAAGAAAGATAATGATAATCCGTTAACAGGAACTGGAAGTAGTTCAGCAGGTGGGGCTTCTGGATTACCACCAGATGATGATAACCGAGATAAAAATAACAATAATACTCAAGATAATGTTTCAAGAGATCCTAATGAAATTAAGCATACTTATAATTCAATTAAGGATTCGCCTAATTACCCAAAAGGGTTTAGAGATTTGCAAAATGGAACGGTCAATAATACAGTTAAAGAAAAACTGCTGTTGGAGCAATTGAGAAAAATTGAACCAGGGCGTTGGAGTAAAGTTTATAAAGATGGTTATGATGTCACTGGAAATAAAATATCAATCCACTATTTTCGTAGTCAAAGTGGTAGAGTTTTTAATGTAAAAGTCAAAAAAGATTGGAGTAATTTATAAAATGAAATTATGTTATAGTATTGATAAAGAACAAGCGGAAAAGTTTATTGATCTTTTTTTATTGGGTACCTTATTTGCATTAAAAAAGAAATTGATTTCAATTGATGAAGCTGAGGGTTTTATTTTTAAGCCCAAAATAGCAAATTTATTATCTCAAAATAAATTTACTAATGAGTTATCTAGTCTAATTATGGATGGTTGTGAGCTTGAAGACTATGAAAGTCTATTACCAGATAAGTTAGAAAATAGAATTGATGAATTACTTGTTAACTTAGTAAATATGATAAAAAATCAGTCTGAATTTGGTCGAACAGTCAATAAAAATATCACCATTGAATAAAGTGTTGTAGCTCAAATTTAACCTGACAATTCTATCCTATATTAGAATATTCATTATTAAAAAGCGACAGTTAATTCTGTCACTAAATTCTATAATTAATTTTTTAATTGCTAATTTTTGCTTAGCATGCATTTTAGTGATCATTATTTTTATGTACCATTGTATTAAATAATGGCTACCTGTTG
>NZ_LZGR01000045.1:0-2032 GCF_001690255.1 Gilliamella sp. App2-1 | reverse complement strand
GACCGTGTTGGCAATGTGGTCTGTTTCCCATTTGCCGGTTTCAGGGTTGTAATGCTCGGTTTGTTTTTTTATGGCACTGGCAATTTTTGGTGCCAGTGCCCCTGCAACCGCCCCTGTCATGTCGCCGCTGATGATGCCGTTAATCAGGTTGACCGCCATGTCAATGCCTTGACGGGTTTCACTGCCCATCGCCGACATGCCTTGATTCATCGCTTCTTTGTAGGCGTCTTCGTAGATTTTTTGTTGCTGTTCGTCAGTTAAGACCGTTTTATTGTTTTTCGCCTTTTCTTGCTCTTTGTTTAAAGCCTCTTTCGCTTTTGAGGTGGCGCTGATTCGGTCAATATGATTAAGCATCGTTAACGTTTCACCACCAATTTCACTCACGAGCCGTGTTTGGTCGATGATGCTTTGCTCTTTGTCTTTGTTAAAGATATGTTTGAGCGCATGACTCGCATGCTCGGTATCATGACTTAATTCGTTAATCGCTTGTTTTTGCTCGCTTTCATGGCGGATAACCATCGTCCCTGCCGATACCGCTGAGTGCGTGGTCGAGTTTTTGCTTGCTTGTTTGTTAAGACCCGTTGGTATCGATGGCATTCCACTGGTGTTGACGCCTGCACTGCTGCTACTTACCTTGTAGTCCGCTTGGTTTTTTATATCACTAAAGCTGATTGTGCCTGTGTCAAGTTTGTTTTTGCTCGTGTCTTTTGCTGCTGAGGCTATCACCGCACCTTTTAAGTCGGTGTGGTGCCCACCGTAATGTCAAAGCCCCCTTTGCCGGCACAGGAAAACCAAAAAAACACCAATAAAAAATTAAATAAAATCAATACGTTTCCTGACCAGTTTTTTGTAAATAAATAGTGTGTTTTTTATGTTTTAAACAGAAGGAGATATGGCATAATAAGCAATACAACAGGTAGCCATTATTTAATACAATGGTACATAAAAATAATGATCACTAAAATGCATGCTAAGCAAAAATTAGCAATTAAAAAATTAATTATAGAATTTAGTGACAGAATTAACTGTCGCTTTTTAATAATGAATATTCTAATATAGGATAGAATTGTCAGGTTAAATTTGAGCTACAACACTTTATTCAATGGTGATATTTTTATTGACTGTTCGACCAAATTCAGACTGATTTTTTATCATATTTACTAAGTTAACAAGTAATTCATCAATTCTATTTTCTAACTTATCTGGTAATAGACTTTCATAGTCTTCAAGCTCACAACCATCCATAATTAGACTAGATAACTCATTAGTAAATTTATTTTGAGATAATAAATTTGCTATTTTGGGCTTAAAAATAAAACCCTCAGCTTCATCAATTGAAATCAATTTCTTTTTTAATGCAAATAAGGTACCCAATAAAAAAAGATCAATAAACTTTTCCGCTTGTTCTTTATCAATACTATAACATAATTTCATTTTATAAATTACTCCAATCTTTTTTGACTTTTACATTAAAAACTCTACCACTTTGACTACGAAAATAGTGGATTGATATTTTATTTCCAGTGACATCATAACCATCTTTATAAACTTTACTCCAACGCCCTGGTTCAATTTTTCTCAATTGCTCCAACAGCAGTTTTTCTTTAACTGTATTATTGACCGTTCCATTTTGCAAATCTCTAAACCCTTTTGGGTAATTAGGCGAATCCTTAATTGAATTATAAGTATGCTTAATTTCATTAGGATCTCTTGAAACATTATCTTGAGTATTATTGTTATTTTTATCTCGGTTATCATCATCTGGTGGTAATCCAGAAGCCCCACCTGCTGAACTACTTCCAGTTCCTGTTAACGGATTATCATTATCTTTCTTACTACCTTTCTCTTTTAGGTAATCATTATAATAACGTTCATAAGTTTTTAGTACTGCATCTTCAAGGAATTGATCTCCCATTGGATCGACTAACGCAAGTTCAATTAGTCTTCGTTGTTCCAAATTTAAACTTTCTAAAAACGCTTTTGATTCCGCTGCGGTAAGACCTTCAGCCATTAAAACATCTACCACATTAAT
>NZ_LZGR01000044.1:0-2048 GCF_001690255.1 Gilliamella sp. App2-1 | reverse complement strand
CTCATGCGGTCTTTCGGTGTTATAAATCGTTAACCATTCTTCGGTTATTCTCCTTGCTTGTGCTAAGTTGTTAAAAAGATATAAATCGAGTACTTCAGTACGATAGGTGCGATTAAATCGTTCAATGTACCCGTTTTGATATGGGCTACCGGGCTCTATATAATCAATGGCTATATCATGTGATTTAGCCCAGTTTATAAAGGTTTTTCCTGTAAATTCTGGTCCATTATCGACGCGTATTTTTAATAGATAGCCATGATATTCAGCCAGTTTATCTAAGTAACGGGTAACTCTCCCTGCCGGTAAGCTTACTGCAATATCAATACCTAACGCCTCACGATTAAAGTCATCAATGACATTGAATGTCCTAAAGCGACGTTGATTACAGCTACTGTCACTCATAAAATCCATTGACCAACATTCACCTTGTTTATTAGGAACCAATAGCCTTTCTGGGCTTCGTGGAGGAATACGTTTTTTACGCTTTACCCTGAGATTAAGCTTTAATTCACAATACACCCGATATACCCGTTTATGATTCCATTTATAGCCGAGCTTTCTGATACGATTAAAGCATTTAGGAAAGCCCCAGCGTAAATGCCGGTCTGTGATAGCATTCAATACCGAAACAATCACCGAATCATCCTGTAACTTAGGTTGATAATAGTAAGCACAACGACTTAAGCCAACAATGGCACAACTCATAGCAATAGTAACCAAATGATTTTGTTGTAGTTGCTGTGCCCACGTTTTACGTGCTCCAGTTGGCACTAAAGCTTTTTTATGATTTCTTCCTGAAGCTGAGATTTTAAACTGAGCTCAGCAAACATCTGTTTAAGTTTACGGTTTTCGGCCTCAAGCTCCTTTAAATGTTTAATATCAGAGGTTTCCATACCACCGTATTTATCTCGCCATTTATAGAAAGTTGAATTCCCCATGCCATATTTACGGCAGAGTTCCTTGACAGGAATACCTGCTTCAGCTTCTTTTAAAATAGCGACGATTTGATGTTCAGTCATTTTTTTCATAATTAAATCCCCTTTACTTGTATCATAGAGAATTTTCTACTTTTTTGCTGTACTATTTTAGGGGATAGTTACATAATGACTCGTATCACTGACAAATTTTATCCCCCGACCTTGCTGGTAAAAACCAGTTGGTTTAGATGCTTGAATTAGTTTTGCGTCTTCTTCCACTAACAAAATTGTCTTTTTTATTTCTGGTAATTTATCTGATAATACTCAGATATTATTGATAAATTCAGGTAAATAATCATAGGTAAAGAGTTCTATGTGTGCTAAGTTTTATCTTTCCTATTTTTTATAATTAATCAAGGGAGAGAACTGTTATTAATTTTGTTTTACCGTTCTGATAAATAAAAGTATAAGTTGTTATGCCTCCTTGAAAATATTGAGTAAATTCTAGTTTATTTTTACCATACCATTTATAATCAATATCCACATCTCGGTCTTCATAGGTAACAGAGAAATTTTCGCCCACGTTAATTTTCTTTCTAAATACCTTATCAAGATCAAAACTCATTGCATTATAAACATCCAAAATAGTCATATTGTTATAATAGCAAATATCAGTATAACTCATATCAACTTGTTCTAATGCAATGCACTTTGTATTACTATAATAATTATTAAGGTTTTTCTCTTCTTGTTCTGGTAACCGTTGGTAAAAAACTAATTGTTTTTTATAAGTAACCATTAATTCATTGTTAGCAAGTTGGATAATATTCATGTAATCATTACGGTTACAAATTTCTGATAAACTATCTCTATCATTTGTATAAATTTTAGCGAAATTAGTAGTGGTTAGATGATATTCTTTTAATTCATCACTATAATTTTTTAAAAAATTATGTTTATTTAATTCATTATTTATATCGTCTTCACTTCCAGTTAATTCTTTAAAATCGCAACCTAAAAAGGTTATCTTTTGCTGATTATCTATAATCAAATTACCTAATGATTTTTTTATGTTTTTGTCTGTTTCAGGAGTTAATTTCTCATTGATTAATCTATAATAATTGTTATTTG
>NZ_LZGR01000043.1:0-192871 GCF_001690255.1 Gilliamella sp. App2-1 | reverse complement strand
TGTAAATACCCCAAACTTAGTACAAGATTCAAGTAGAAAATCATACTGCTTGTCTTAGTGTTTTATACTCAATCGGCGTCATGTTATTTAATGCCTCATGCGGTCTTTCGGTGTTATAAATCGTTAACCATTCTTCGGTTATTCTCCTTGCTTGTGCTAAGTTGTTAAAAAGATATAAATCGAGTACTTCAGTACGATAGGTGCGATTAAATCGTTCAATGTACCCGTTTTGATATGGGCTACCGGGCTCTATATAATCAATGGCTATATCATGTGATTTAGCCCAGTTTATAAAGGTTTTTCCTGTAAATTCTGGTCCATTATCGACGCGTATTTTTAATAGATAGCCATGATATTCAGCCAGTTTATCTAAGTAACGGGTAACTCTCCCTGCCGGTAAGCTTACTGCAATATCAATACCTAACGCCTCACGATTAAAGTCATCAATGACATTGAATGTCCTAAAGCGACGTTGATTACAGCTACTGTCACTCATAAAATCCATTGACCAACATTCACCTTGTTTATTAGGAACCAATAGCCTTTCTGGGCTTCGTGGAGGAATACGTTTTTTACGCTTTACCCTGAGATTAAGCTTTAATTCACAATACACCCGATATACCCGTTTATGATTCCATTTATAGCCGAGCTTTCTGATACGATTAAAGCATTTAGGAAAGCCCCAGCGTAAATGCCGGTCTGTGATAGCATTCAATACCGAAACAATCACCGAATCATCCTGTAACTTAGGTTGATAATAGTAAGCACAACGGCTTAAGCCAACAATGGCACAACTCATAGCAATAGTAACCAAATGATTTTGTTGTAGTTGCTGTGCCCACGTTTTACGTGCCCCAGTTGGCACTAAAGCTTTTTTATGATTTCTTCCTGAAGCTGAGATTTTAAACTGAGCTCAGCAAACATCTGCTTAAGCTTACGGTTTTCAGCCTCCAGCTCTTTTAAGCGTTTGATATCCGACGTTTCCATTCCGCCGTATTTTTCTCGCCATTTATAGAAAGTTGAATTCCCCATGCCATATTTACGGCAGAGTTCCTTGACAGGAATACCTGCTTCAGCTTCTTTTAAAATAGCGACGATTTGATGTTCAGTCATTTTTTCATAATTAAATCCTCTTTACTTGTATCATAGAGAATTTTCTACTTTTTGCTGTACTATTTTAGGGGATAGTTACATTCTCTTTATTAACCCACTGAGGATTTAAATATGAAAAAATGACTGAACATCAAATCTGTAAATATCCCCCTAAAATAGTACAAATCATAGGAGAACACATTATGTGTCAAAAAATTTAGCGCAGAGTTTAAACAATAGGCAGTGGTTTGATATTGCTTTATCCACTTATCTAATGTGGATTTAGTGATGTCATATTCAGTAATAATATTTGTTTATTTTTTAGCATGTTGATATAGAATCACCATTTGTTTTTTTATTGGTAAGTAAAACGGCGTTTTTTTCTTCTTGAAATGCGATTTGTCATGGGTGATTTCTTTTGTTTTTTTGTTTATCGTAACAATAACCTGATAAAACAGGTACTAATTAGTATAGCCTGTCCAAATATTTTGGCGAGGATCAATCAGATAGAGAGTGAAATAAAAAGATGTTATAAAATTGGTGATAAATTGAAAAAGGAACTTCGATGGTGAAAAAGGTAATCGCACCTGAACAGGAAAAATATGATGTTATATATGAAAAAATATTATTCAATAAAATAACGACTGCATTCTCTTGGCGAGAGCGTCCAAAAGATATGTGGAAATTAAGCTTTGAATATTCCAAAATAATAATGCCTGATGATGAAATTGCGCTAAAACAGTTTTTGGGTAAGAATTGGCAAGATATCACTCTTGATATATACATGAACTATGTGGAAGCTTTATATGCGTTTACGCCATCAGCTCATGCTTATTATTTACCTGGATTACTCATCACTTCAGCTAAAGCTCTAGATATAGCTATAGCTGAAGCCGAAGCTATAGTTAGAGCTGAAGCTGAGGCTGAGGCTAAAGCTAAAGCTATAGATATAGTTTTAGCTAGAACTAGAGCTAAAGCAAGAGCTATAGAGGAGCAAAAAGCAGGGATTAAAGAATTTATAGATAGAATCGTATTTTGGATTATGGATTTTGAAGAAATACTATCTAATAGTTATCGCTTTGACCGCTGGGCAACATTAACTGTTGACGAATATTTAGCAATTAAAGCTTGGCTAATATGGGTTACAAGAGAAGATACATATCAAGATGATGAAGATATATATCAAAATGATGAAAGTACATGTCAAAATGATGTGATGAATGCTCTGATTAGCCTAGACAAACTTATTGACCTTGCCAAGCAACGAGAAAAATGACTCGTAAATAAATTTATATATTTACCTAATTTTTGAACTAAGCGAATGATCCTCGCCAAAATATTAGACAGTGCCTACCTCTATCATTTTTTCATTTTGGTAATATTGTTGTTCATATTGTTCAGGTGATACCCAGCCATTGGCTGAATGACGGCGTATCCGATTATAATAGATTTCAATATATTCAAATAGTGCTTTATTAGCCAGTTTTCTCGTTTTGTAGTAACAGTCATGAATAATGTGTGTTTTGAGTGTATGAAAAAAACTTTCAACAACCGCATTATCAAAGCAGTTGCCTCTTCGACTCAGGCTTTGCCTTAGCCCATATTGTAACAATAATTGCTTGAAATCAGCACTGCCATATTGGCTTCCTTGGTCACTATGGATGAGTACATTTTTAGGAAATTGACGCCCAAATAAGGCTTGTTTTAATGTATTACACACTAAATGGCGGTCTATGTAGCGACTCGTTTGCCTAGCAATCACTTTTCGTCCATATAAATCGATAATCACCGACAAATATAACCAACCTTCACCCGTTTTAATATAAGTAATATCGGTTACCCATGTCGTATTCGGCTTATCAGGGTTAAATTGCCTATTTAACGTGTTGGGCGCAATATTGTGATGAGCCGTATCTGTTTTATACTTGAATTTACGTGCTGCTTTACTCCGTAATCCCAATTGTTGCAAAACACGGCTAATTGTCCTTTCTGAAACTTGATAGCCTGCATCCCCCTAGCATCAAGTAGCCTCGGTGACCCCCAAATGGGCCTTATGGTGCCAATACTGCTTTTGGATATACTCGCTGAGTTTGGCTGATTTGTTTGCACTTTTTAACCAGGCATAATAACCCGATGAACTGACACCAAGTAACGAGCATATTCTAGTAACGGGATAGCAGGTTAAATGATTTTTCATATAAGCGTACTTCAGCGACTGGTTTTATTCAGTGCAAAGTGCAAGTTGTCTAATCCATTTATCTAGGGTTGATTTGTCTATTCCTAAGTGGTTGGCAAGTTCGCTGATAGAAAAGTGTGCATGAGGTAACGCATACTCGATTAATTGTTGTTTGAATTTGACACTAAATTTTCTGACCATGATATTTGTCTCCTATAATTTGTATTTATATCATAGAGGCGACTTCTGTCCACTTTTTTGGCGAGGATCAGATCCTATTTGATATATAATAGTTACATAGATATTTTACCTATCAATCTTCGCTTAGTCTGGTATTAAAGTTGCAAAACCGATATACTATGTTGTAATTTTTAGTATGACTAAATTTAGTTTTACTAAATCAATCCGTTCTTTAACATCATCAATTGGAAAAAAATTATGCATCCGATGCTGAATATTGCTATTCGCGCTGCTCGTAAAGCAGGTAATGTAGCCATCAAGGCTTATGAAAATCCTAGTTCAATCGAAATCGAAGCCAAAGGCGCTAACGATTTTGCCACTAATGCAGATCGTGCGGCTGAAGCCTTGATTATTGAAACAATCAAAAAAGCCTATCCTGATCATACTATTATTGCCGAAGAAAGCGGTCTTGCTAAAGGTAATGATGCCGATACACAGTGGATAATCGATCCAATTGATGGTACGACTAATTTTATTAAAAATATTCCGCATTTTGCTGTATCAATCGCAGCTCGAGTTAAAGGTAAGACCGAAGTTGCTGTGGTTTATAATCCAATGAGTAATGAACTGTTTACAGCTGCCCGTGGTAAAGGTGCTCAGCTTAATGGTTACCGTATTCGAGTGAGTAATGCGAAAGATTTAGATGGTAGCGTATTGGCAACGGCTTTCCCATTTAAAGCTAAACAATACAGCGATAGTTATTTTGCCGTTTTGCAAAAGTTATTTGTTAAATGTGGTGATTTTCGTCGTGCAGGTTCGGCCGCTTTAGATTTGGCTTATGTTGCCGCAGGTCGTTTAGATGGCTTTTTTGAAATTGGCTTAAAACCATGGGATATCGCTGGTGGCGAGCTGATTTTGCGTGAAGCGGGAGGGGTCATTACCGATTTTGCTGGTGGTAATAACTATATGGTTTCAGGCAATGTTGTGGCTGGTAATCCTAGAATTGTAAAAGATTTATTGGTTTCTACCCAAAACGATTGGCCAGAAAAATTACGTAACTAACTTCCTTTTTTTACAGGGTTTTATAAGCCCTGTGATTCCGCTTTATTTTTGTGCATAACCTCTAATATTCAGTATATACTAACTTTAAACTTCATAAACCATATAAGGTATATATCATGAAAACGGTCCAATATTATTTTATTGTTGAAGATATGAGCTGCGCATCTTGTGTTGGGCGCGTTGAAAAAGCACTTAAAAAAGTCGATGGTGTAATTGATGTCAGCGTTAATCTCGCGACTGAAAAAGCAACGGTTGATGCTGATGCACATGTAAAGCTCGAAACATTAATGTCTGCAGTTGAGAAAACGGGTTATCATGCGGTTAAAATTGACGAATCAGCAGATAATAAAAAAATAACGAAAAAACAATATGCTACCTGGCCTGTTGTGACAGCTGTAATGCTTGTTATTCCTTTTGTATTGCCAATGCTATTAGCGCCGTTTGGGATAAATTGGATGTTGCCTGCTTGGTTGCAATGGGGGATTGCATCGGTTGTACAATTTGGTTTGGGGGCTAAATTTTATCGAAATGGCTTTAGTGCGGTTAAAGCAGGGGCTGGCAATATGGATTTATTGGTTGCTATTGGCACAAGTGCTGCGTATGGATTATCGGTTTATCAGTTGATGACTGGCAATGGTGAACATCTTTATTTTGAATCGTCAGTTATTATTATTACCTTAATCTTGATCGGTAAATGGCTAGAATCAAGCGCTAAACATCAAACTACCCAAGCCATCGAAGCGCTTTCTTCGCTACGGCCAGATGTTGCGTTAGTCAAGCAAGGTGATCAAGAAGTAAGTTTACCCATTAGCCAAGTTAATGTGGGGGATATTGTTATTGTTAAGCCCGGTGAGCGTATTGCTGTTGATGGTATTGTGATTGAAGGCACATCAAGTAGCGATGAGTCAATGTTAACCGGTGAGAGCTTGCCTGTAAATAAATCGGTTAACGATGTGGTGACTGGTGGTACGATTAATGGTGAAGGCCTACTGCTTGTTAAAACCACAGCTATTCAGGCTGATTCTACTTTATCCAAAATCATTGAAATGGTTGAATCGGCACAGGCCAAGAAAGCGCCGATTCAACGAATCGTTGATCGCATTAGTGCGATTTTTGTGCCGGTGATTTTATTGATTGCACTAGTTACGCTATTGGCTTGGGGAATGATATTGCATGATTGGCAGCAAGCTTTACTTTATGCGGTTGCGGTGTTAGTGATTGCTTGCCCATGTGCGTTAGGCTTGGCAACACCAACCGCGATTATGGTGGGGACTGGGGTGGCTGCTCGCCATGGTATTTTAATTAAAGATGCCGAAGCGTTAGAAACGTTGCACAGTATTAATACAGTCGCATTTGATAAAACCGGTACACTCACCATGGGTAAGCCTGAATTAGTCGAGATGGATATTATAGGTAGTGAGACACCCAATCAAATTTTATCGATCGCGGCCTCTCTGCAAGCGGGTAGTGAACATCCACTTGCTAAAGCCATTTTAAGTAAAGTCAAAGAGTATAGTCGTGCTCAAAATATTACCTCAGTAGCGGGATCGGGGGTGATGGCTACGGTTAATAATACGGAGTATTATTTAGGTAGTTTGCGATGGATGAAATCATTAAATGCCTATTTTGTTGGTATGGACGATAAGATTAATGAGTTAGCCAGTAAAGGTTACACCATTTCATTTTTAGCTAAGCAGCAATTAGAAGGTAATGTGGTAATATTAGCGCTATTTGGTTTTGCTGATGTAATCAAGCCAGAAGCGAAAACCGCCATTGAAGCATTGCATCAGTTAAATGTAAAAAACGTTATGTTAACTGGGGATAACCAGAAAGCGGCGAATTACGTAGGGCAGCAGTTAGGCTTGGATGAAGTCATTGCTGAAGTGTTACCACAAGATAAAGCCAATTATATTTATCAATTACAAAAAGAAAGTCATGTTGATACCCATAATCGAGTGGCAATGGTGGGAGATGGGATTAATGATGCACCAGCATTGGCTGCTGCGGATATTGGTATTGCCATGGGCACGGGCACCGATGTGGCTATGCATGCAGCAAGTATTACCCTCATGCGTGGTAATCTGTTTTTAGTTGCTGATGCAATCGATATTTCGCGCCGAACTTATCATAAGATTAAACAAAATCTATTTTGGGCATTTTTCTATAACTTGATTGGTATTCCGCTAGCGGCATTTGGATTTTTAAATCCAATGATAGCAGGCGCTGCCATGGCGTTAAGTAGCGTAAGTGTGGTTACTAATGCGTTGTTACTTAAACGTTGGAAGGCAAGATCTTAATCGTGCATAGCAAAAGTTAGAATTTTAACACTTAAATAAAGGTGGTTAAGTGCCGCCTTTATTATTTTTATGTTTAATTGCATAAATAATTAAATTAAACTAAAGCTAATTTGTGAGCCCTTTCCTTGTTCGGTAACAAACTTGCCAACAGCGCAGATCAGTTGTTCATTATAGTAAATCAACGGGATTCGTGTACGCATCCACGGCGGAATGTTATGTTCTTGCCATAGTTTTTTTATTGATCGCGATCCATTTCGATTGATAATTTGAAATTGTCCTTTAGCATGAAATCGTACAGTGACTTGTTCATCTGCATGGGGTAAACGGCAGGATAAATCAGTTTGATAATTAATCTGCAATTTACCAACACTATCTGGCAGATTTAAAGGTAAAGCCAAATCCCAGTTGAGGATTTGTTGTTCAATATTTTGGTATAACGGTAATAAATAGAGTTGATTTTGATAGCGACGAATTTGCCTGCAATGTAGTAAGAATTTAGGGTTGGCATCTTCTTTTGCTAGCACAACCGTTTGCCAAATGAGTGCTAATTGCTTTTGGCTTGGCATAGTCATTTGTTGAGATCGCAGCCACATGCGCAACACAGCATTGCGTTTATATTCTGAACACGTCATTAAAGGCGCTAGATTTAGCTGTCCTTGTTGGCTAACCATTTGTTGAAAATCAGCTAATAATAATTCATTAATTAACGCTTCTTGTTGCTGACATAATTCAGCACTGCGTGCCACCATTTGCGAAAAATGTGGCCAGCGTTGATTCAGTATTGGTAAGACCTTTAAGCGTAAAAAATTGCGGTCATAACGATCATCTTGATTGCTTTCATCTTCTATCCAGTTGAGTTGATGCTTATTAGCATAAGTTTCAATTTGTGCGCGTGAAATTGTTAATAAAGGGCGAAGATGCTGTTTATTTTCCTGTGGCATGGCAGCCAATCCCGCAGGACCACTACCGCGTTTTAATGCTAAAAAGAAAGTTTCGCATTGATCATCAAGATGTTGCGCAGTGCATAAGGTTTCATCATTTTTTAAATGACGATAGATAGCTTGGTAACGCGCATTTCTAGCTTGTTCTTCGATATTTCCTGCATTAGGGTCGAGTTTGACTTTTTCAATAATCAGTGGAACTTGCCAGGTGTGGCATTGTTTTTGGCAATGCATTGCCCAGTGGTCAGCATTACTGCTCAAACCATGATGAATATAGATCGCCCTTAGCTTTAAATCAGGTAATAATTGCTGTTTGAGTGCAACTAGTGCATGCATTAATACGGTTGAATCAACACCACCACTATAAGCAACCAGTAGTGCTTTGTGGTGTGTGATTTTATGCATAATTGTTTGTTTGATGTTTTCATCAAACATTGTTGGGAGTGGGTTATTCATCTTCTATTTAATTACACCTAGCTTTGTAATGCATTGGTTTTATTTTTATGTTGTTTGATTCTGTCTAAACCAGCCGCAAGATCGGTAATTAAGTCATCAGGATCTTCAAGTCCTATATGTAGCCGAATCAGTGTTCCTGCAAAGTCTACGCCAGATACCGGTCTAATGTTTGCAAGTTCTTCGGGTTGATTGGCTAAAATTAATGACTCAAATCCACCCCATGAATAAGCCATCGAGAAGTAAGTTAGGTTATCTATAAAATCTGATAATTGTACGTCATTTAATCGATCTTTGAGTACAAAAGAAAATAATCCACTTGCCCCCGAAAAATCACGTTTAAAAAACTCATGTCCTTTACAACTTTCTAATGCTGGATGATTGACGGTCGCCACTTTTGGGTGACTGGCTAGCCATTTTGCTACTTTTAAACCGCTTTCGTGATGTTGTTTTAATCTTATTGCTAATGTGCGTAAACCGCGCGCAGCCATATAGGCGGTATCTGCATCACACATTTGTCCCATTAAATATGAGCGCTCACGCAAAGTATCCCAACAGCGCTCATTAGCTACAACAGTGCCTAGCATGGCATCAGAATGACCGATTAGGTATTTGGTTCCGGCTTGTATTGAGATATCAATATCATGCTCTAACGCTTTAAATAAAACGCCTGCACTCCATGTGTTATCGATCATAATGATAATGTCAGGGTTGACACTTCGTATTGCTTTAACAATTGATAGTACATCGTGGACTTCCATCGTAATTGAACTTGGCGATTCTAAAAATACGACTTTAGTATTTGGCTTGATATGGTTTGTAATATAGCGCCCCACTAACGGCGAAAAGTAATCTGTTTCAACACCAAAATCTTTTAAAATATGTTGACAAAATTCTTGAGTGGGTTCGTAAGCAGCTTCAGAGACTAATATATGATCACCCGCCTTTACAAAGGCTAAAATGGCATTGGTGATTGCCGCTGCGCCACAAGGATAGAGGTAGCAACCAGCCCCTCCTTCAATTTCAATCATGGCATCTTGTAGCGCAAAATGAGTTAATGTTCCGCGTCGCCCATAAAATAGTGCACCTTTAGCGCGATTTTCGGTTGCTTCTTTTTTAGCAACCACTGTATCAAAAACAAGTGATGAAGCACGCTGAATGACTGAATTCACTGCGCCTTGGGTGTAGCATTTTTTTCGTCCTGCGTGAACTAATTTGGTTGGTAATGACATGAAGATTCCTTTTGCTACTTTATAAATTTTAATAACAGTTAGCATAGCATGCTGTTAAAATAGTAAAAAATAAATTTTATTAATATCCTCTTGCTAATTATGCTAATAGTTCAACTTGCTTGCCTTAATGATACTGACATTGATTTTTCACTGCTGCCGACATCGCTTATTGATGAAGCGAATAAATTAAAAGGTCAACGCAAAAAACAGTTTTTGGTTTGCCGTTCAATTTTGGCTCACTTGCTTAAACAGTATTGTAATATTTCGGTGTTACCCACTATTAAAGTCGGTGATAATGGTCGCCCCTGTTTTGTAGAACGCCACCTACCGGATTTTAATATCAGTCATAGTAAAGATTGGGTGGCGGTAGCAATTTCATTAACGAGTAAGATTGGCTTAGATATCGAAGTAGCTCGCCCGCGTAAAAACTATTTAAATGTGGCTAAAAACTTTTTTGCGGATGATGAGTATCAATGGATGATCAAACAAGAAGATACATTAACGGCTTTTTGGCAATTATGGACGTTGAAAGAGTCTGCATTAAAACTATATGCCAAAGGGGTTTGGCAAATTAAATCGGTTAAAATTGACTTTAGACAGCAGCTGATTACAGCGCCTTTTGCACAACAATTTTATTATCAATATCATCAAGTGTGTGATGTTCATCTATCGGTAAACAGTAACCAACCGATTTCTAAATTGATTTTGTTATCTTAATACCACGTTTGCCATGATCTGTTATGGTAAAATAAGTTGTTGCTTTTTATTAAACTAGATAGATATCTTGGATTCTTTTTCTCTTGTTTTCGTTTAATTGATATTCCTGTGACAACCAATTGTCAATGGTATCGTAACGCGTTTTAATTGCGTCAAATGCTGCTGTTAAATACTCTTTTTTGGCTGCAAAAATTAATTTACGGTTTTCAAACTCATCAGGAGTAACAGTATGTTGATATTGGCTTAATAGATTTTCACGATAATCCGACAATAGCTGTTCAGTCAGTAAATAATCTTGCATGATGGCTTCTTCGCTCACACCTAAAGCAAATAGCGTTAATGCGACGCCAACACCAGTGCGATCTTTACCAACAGCACAATGTTGTACTAATGGTTTACCTTTTGAGTTCAGTAGTATTGACGAAAGTCTTCGGTATGCGGGGTTATTAAATGGCAGCAGTTGATAAAGCTTAACCATAAAATCAAATGGTGCATTTTTTTTAAGTATTTGTTGGGTATTGCCTAAATCGCTTGTTAAACTTGCGGTGACCGTATCACTCAATGGATTAGCAGGCACATTAATATAATGAATATTTTGCCATAATTTATCTGGATTTTGTGCAATTTCATTAGGATCGCGATAGTCTAAAACATAGTGCAGTTTTAACTCATCAGATAAAAAAGACTGCTCTTCTGACGTAATAAGCGAAAATGCGCCTGAACGGTATAGTAGACCAGATCGAATTTGACGTCCGTCAATTGTTTTAATTCCACCTAAATCACGAAAATTAATCCCATTTTTTATTAGTATAGCTGATGTCATAACTCGTCCTTATTTATACTTAACTTCGCTTGCTATCTTAACATGTTTCTGATTAGAATTAAGCCATTCTTTTTGCTTTATTAATGATTAAGGTACTTATTATGTCGATGTTATCTGTTTTACTTTCTGATAAAGCTGCGCCAAGTCAATGGGGAAAAGATGCGCTGCTGAGTTTTTCGGACGATACAATTACTATTCACTATAAACCAGATCATCGTTTAGGAACGATTCAACGAGCGGGGAGAAAGCTGGATAACCAAGGAATAAATTTGGTTAAGCTAAGTGGCGAAAATTGGGATCTTGAAGCTTGTTGGCATTTTTGGTTAGGTTATCGTAATGCGAAAAAAAGTACTCAGGTAAATTGGCCAAAACTTAATACCAAAGATAAACAAGAATTAATTCATCGCCTAGCGATTATTGATTGGTGTCGAGATATTGTTAACCAGCAAGCCGAAACATTAAGCCCTGTTGAGTTAGCGACACAAGCTGTGAAATTAATTAGCACTTATTCAACTGATGTGACTTACAACATTATTTCGGGTGAAGTTTTAAAAGAGCATAATTTCATGGGGATCTATGCGGTTGGTAAAGGTTCTGATAGGCCTGCGGCTTTACTTGAACTTGATTATAACCCAACCCAAAATCCTAAATCACCGATTACTGCTTGTTTAGTTGGTAAAGGCATTACCTTTGATTCGGGGGGTTATAGTTTAAAACCAAGTAGCTTTATGGAATCAATGCGTTCAGATATGGGGGGAGCAGCATTAGTAACGGGTGCTTTAGCGCTAGCCATTGCGCGTGGCTTAAGTCATCGTATCAAACTCTATTTATGTTGTGCCGATAATTTAGTCAGTGGCAGCGCTTTTAAACTTGGTGATATTATTCGTTATCGTAATGGTAAAACGGTTGAAGTTGATAATACTGATGCTGAAGGACGTTTAGTTTTAGCCGATGGTTTAATTTGTGCCGATAATGATAAACCGAATTATATTATTGATTGTGCAACATTAACAGGTGCCGCTAAAATTGCGGTGGGGAATGATTATCAATCATTACTCTCATTTGATGATAAATTTGCTAATCAATTGTTAGCTAGTAGCAACATTGAACATGAGGCTTTTTGGCGATTACCATTAGCAGAGTTTCATCGCTCACAATTTCCATCATCATTTGCTGATATGGCAAATTCAGGTTTACCTAATACCGCTGGTGCGAGTACTGCTGCGGCTTTCTTATCACATTTTATTAAAAATTATCAACAAAATTGGTTACATATTGATTGTTCGGCAACATTTCGTAAAAGTGCTACAGCATTATGGGCAACAGGCGCAACGGGAATTGGGGTAAGGACAATTGCTAATTTACTTAGTCAGCTTAAATAAAACTGAAAAAACCACTTTAAAAAGTGGTTTTTTGTTTCTTAAAAAAAGTACAATTGTTTAATTATTTTCAATAACAGTTGCTTTTTTGATATAAATTGGCTCAGCCGGTACATTTTGATGTGGTCCCATACGTTTAGTTGGTACGTTAGCGATTTTATCAACGATTTCCATTCCTTTAATGACTTTACCAAAAACAGCATAACCGTACTTTTCTGGTGATTGATAATTAAGGAAATCATTGTTAACTACATTGATAAAAAATTGGCTGGTTGCACTATTTACTTCACTTGTTCTTGCCATTGCAATGGTGCCACGATCATTTTTTAAGCCATTGTCAGCTTCGTTTTTAATTGGTGGGTTATTTTCTTTGAATTTTAGTTGATCATCAGCGCCACCACCTTGAATCATAAATCCAGGAATGACGCGATGGAAAGTTAAATTTTCATAAAAACCATTGTTAACATAATCAAGAAAGTTTTTCGTGGTAATGGGGGCATGCTCGCTGTCTAATTCGATTTCAATATCACCCATACTGGTTTGTAATAATACTTTAGGAGCTGCTAGGGCGACAGTTGAAAAAATAGTTAACAACAATGTTAAAATTAATAGTTTGATTTTTTTCATATAATAAATCCTTTCTCCAGTTAAGTTGATTGATTATACCGAATATTAGGTTAATTTAAATAACAATTGCGCAAAATAGGATAATTTTTTGGGTTGTAGATCACATAAGTACTTAATTGTATATAATTACACAATGGATTGGTCTATAGTATTGAAGTTTTTTGTTAATAAATACTACAAAGTTAGTATGTTATAAAAAATAGTTCTTTATTGCTACAGTTTTTATATTAAAACATTTAGTTCCCTGAAACTTTTTATAAATAAGTTTATTAAATTTTATGCGATGTATTTTGTGTGATATGCCTTTATTTTTATCTCATCATGGTATTTGTAGCCAATGTGTTCAAAATATACCTAAATTTAATAAGGTTTGTCATCAATGCTGTTTACCACACTCTTTATCGACTGATATATGTTATCGATGTCGTGCAAAAAAACCATACTGGGATGAGCTTATTGCTGTTTCTGAGTATATTAATCCGCTAAAAAAGTTGATTCATCATTTAAAGTTCTACAGCAAAATTGAACTAAATATTGCATTGGCAAGATTGATGTTTTTGGCTTGGTATCAACGGCAAAAAATCGATACTTTAATTAAACCTGATTTGGTCACTTGTGTACCATTGCATCACATTCGTTATTGGTCACGTGGCTTTAATCAAGCTGAATTATTAGCAAAACCGATTGCTAGATGGCTAGACCGTGACTTTTATCCTTATTTGCTGTCTCGAAAGCTAAATAGGCAAGATCAAAAAAATCTATCTCTTACCGAACGAATCGCTAATGTCGAAACGCTTTTTATATGCCGTCAAGATCTTTCACATAAATCAGTAATGCTCATTGATGATATCGTTACAACTGGTAATACGATTAATGCAATTAGCCAACAACTAAAAAAATGTGGTGCAACTAGTGTTCATGTTGTTTGTTTATGTCGTACAGTATTGTAAAATCCTAAACAACCCCTATAATAACCAAGAAAGCTAGTCAACTATTATAAATGATGTTAGGTCTGTTTATTACCTAATTACATTAAAGTGAGGGGTCATGTCTATTATCACTATTTCTGAAGCAGCTCAACAGCACTTTAAAAAATTGCTTGCTAATCAACCCGATGGAACACAAATTCGGGTATTTGTTATTAACCCAGGTACGCCAAGTGCCGAATGTGGTGTGTCGTATTGTCCGGCTGATACTGTAGAAGATAGCGACATAGAAGAAAAGTTTGCTGATTTTTCAGTTTATATTGATGAAATGAGTGCACCATTTTTAGAAGAAACGGTTATTGATTATGTGACTGATGAATTAGGTTCGCAGTTAACATTAAAAGCGCCAAATTCAAAAATGAAAAAAGTGGCTGACGATGCGCCACTTATTGAGCGTGTTAATTACGCCATTCAAACGCAAATAAATCCGCAATTAGCCAGTCATGGAGGGCATGTTAGCTTAGTTGAGTTGACTGAAGATAACTATGTTATATTGCAATTTGGTGGTGGATGTAATGGTTGTTCAATGGTCGATTACACTTTGAAAGAAGGTATTGAGAAACAATTAATGACAGAGTTTCCTGAACTTGTTGGTGTAAAAGATATTACTGAACATCAAGCTGGAGCACATTCTTTTTGCTAAAAATGACAGAAAATAATTTTTATTTAAACCTTGCTTATTGCTGGGATTAAGTCATAATCGGATGACGTTTGCCATTTGACATTCTGATGGGGTTTTATGAATCAAGTTAGTATTATTTCAGATCTTATCATTTGGATTGAAAAAAATTTGGAACAACCATTATCTATTGATCATGTTGCACAAAAATCAGGTTATTCAAAATGGCATTTACAACGTATGTTTAAAGAGGTAACTGGTCAGGTTCTTGGTACTTATATTCGTCATCGTCGTTTAACTTATGCCGCACTTTCTTTACGTATGACAAGTAAACCCATTTTAGATATTGCGATGCAATATCGTTTTGATTCTCAGCAAACTTTTACTCGTTCTTTTAAAAAACAATTTAATGAAACACCTGCCAGTTATCGTCGTGGTGATTTTTGGGATCCTACAGGATTAACACCAGCTATTGAGCTCAATAAAAATAGGCTTTCATTGCCTGAACCAAAATTTGTTAATATGCCTCAAAAAACTTTTTGGGGTATCACCTTTAAGAATAATTGCAGTTTGAGTCACTTATTAGATGAAGAAAATAAACTAAGAACGCAATTTTTTTATAATTATATATCTCGCTGTAACCATAAATGTGAAAATCTACCAGACAAAATTTATGCTTTTAGCCGTATATTGAAAAGCAAAGATAATGCTAATGAACAAGAACTTCTTTATACCATTGCTTTAGATCACAATAATAATCTTGAAAGTATTGAACAGGTTGAGAGTGAAGGTGGCTTGTATCTTTGTTTTAAATATATTGGGTCTCCTGATGAGTTTAGTGATTTTATTTCGCAAGTGCATTTAGCTGCCATGCCCGCATTAAAAGTACGTTTGCGTAGCTCTAGTTGCGTAATTGAAATTCATCATAACCATCATGATGGCACTGCCGAATCAGTTAAAGATATTACACGTATGGAGTGCGATTATTGTGTGCCGATTGTTGCTGAAAGTGAAGTCAATATCCAATCCAATTGATAGTTATAATGTGATATAAAAATCGGTTAATAGATATTGACTGATATGATTAATTATCTGAATTTAATAAAATATTTTCCAACCATTTTTTGAATTCAGGGGTTACTTCTTTTAGACTGTTCGATCCACGAGTTACAGTTGCAATTCCTATTCCAAGTTGCTCTTTTAGTTGGCGTTGATTGATTGAACCATCAAGTAATGAATGTACAATTTTGACGCGAGTAATTAAAGCGTCGCGCTCATCAGCGGTCATTAATAATTTTAATATATCAAGTGAATATCCATCGTTAAATGCTTGGTGTAATATTTCGACTGTCTGTTTCCATTCGTTAGTTTTCATTATAATCACCATTAATATTGTTTATTAAATTCATTTGAATTAAGAATATTGACATTTTTTTGCCCTAAGACTATTTGATAAATATAATCATATACCAATACATTTTTGACATAATTGCGCGTTTCGGTAAACGGTATGCTATCAATAAATGCGACAGCATCCAGCTTTCCATGACTATTATTAAGCCATCTTTTTACACGATTAGGACCTGCATTATAAGCTGCTGAAGATAATATACGATTATTATCATTTTGTAGATAAACAGTGTTTAAATAGGATGTACCTAATTCTATATTGGTTTTAGGATCAAACAATTGTCCCGATGAAACATAAGTGACTGAATTGACTTTTTTAGCGGTTTCTTTTGCTGTTGCTGGCATTAATTGCATAAGTCCGCGGGCGCCGGCAGGGGATTTGGCAGTGGTATCCAGCGCACTTTCTTGACGAGAAATAGCTAAAGCATAAGATAACGGAATCGCTTTATCTTTTAATGCATTGTTATATAAGGCTTGGTACATAATAGGTAAACGTTCTGTCCAGTTATTCCAAAGCTTACCAACAATAGTTGCTTGAATACTAAGATCGCCCCAGCCTTTTTGTAAGGCATATTGAGCTAATGCTAAATATTCATTTTTATTGGTTTGCTTATTTAACATATATCGCCATTCGTTGCTTGATTCTGAAACCATACCAAAATAATATAATTCATTAATCCTTTTTATATAAGATTGATTATCATATTTAGATTTTAGTATTGATATTTCAGATGGTGTCATCTGTTTAGATTGGTTATTGAGGGAATAAGGTTGATTAAGTGTTTGTGCACTTATCATGCCATAAAATCCACGTTTGGTTGTCAATGTTTGTAAAATTTGGTTAGCTTCATTTTTTTGATTATTATTGAGTAATACTCGAGCCTGCCAATATTGCCATTCTTCTTTCAATTGATCTTCCGGCGATAATTGTGCTATCCAATAGGCAATTTCAGTAAAGTTATAGTCATCGATAGCAAGGCGGATACGCTTTTCGACTAATGTTGTATCATGATATTTGGTAATATAATTATCACGCCATTTAATTTGTTCATCAGTTGCGGAATCTGTAAAGTAGCTGTTAGCCAAACTCTTTTGTAATGCAACTTGTTCAGTTTCACTTAAAGTTTGCTGTTTAACTAGTTTTGGTAATAATGATGCTGCTAAGTTGATATCTGCTTTTACTAAGCGAGAAAATGATGTTAAGACAATTTTTTTAGTGAAAGGGCTAGCTTTAATATTTTTTGAAAAATCTTCTAATTTTTTAGGATTATCAAGTACAGCTAATAAATTGTTTTTAGTTGTTTTGTAATTATTATCAAGTAAGTTAGTTAGGTGTTTGGCTAATTTTAAATTATTTGCTTCAATAGCCAGTTCAATACGTAATAGTATTAAATTAGCTGTTCGTTTACCTGCTTGTGCCCATGCATCGAGTAATGGATCGCATGCAGAGGGAAGCTCTTTACCGGTAATCCAAAGTGATTTAATAGTGCTAAAGGCTGCTTCGATATTTCCTTGTTGTAGTAATGCATATTGATAGCGACAGTTAGAGTGTGTGGAATGATCTTTGGGGAATGAAACAATTGCATTCCAATCTTGACGATTGCTTAATTCGGTTAAATAAGATTGTATTACTGAAGTCGTTGCTGGAAATTCATTATATTGGTGAACAAAATCTCTTACCATTTGCGGAGGAACTACTTTAATATTATTCTGAAAAAACTGTACAGCAGCATAGGGATATAGTGGATAATCTTTTATGGTAGAGAGCAATGTTTGCTGTTCTTCAAAAGTCAGTGTTTGATAAGAATTAAGCCATTTTTGATAATTTTCTCGTAGCACCTTTTGAGAATGAGCGGCGTAAGTGTTACTTGTGAACAATAGACCGATTATCAAAAAATAACGTAATACTAATTTCATCCGTTAACTCCTATGTTAAATCAGCTAATTAGATTAGCATATTAAGCTATGATGCGTCGATGATAAACTATAGTTCAATTCCGACTAAAATACTCAACTAAATACTTGACTAAATAAAGAGGATATATACAATAGTCGTTATAAAATATAGGGGAATAATCAATGAAACTGACATCAAAAGGACGATATGCAGTAACAGCAATGCTTGATGTTGCTTTACACGCTGATTCAGGACCGGTATCACTCGCTGATATTTCAGAACGTCAAGAAATTTCACTTTCTTATCTTGAACAATTGTTTGCTCGATTACGAAAAAATGGTTTAGTTCTCAGTGTCAGAGGTCCTGGAGGTGGTTATATACTGAGTCGTTCTATGGATCAAATTGCTATTAGCTCAATTGTTAAAGCTGTCGATGAGACAGTGCATGCAACAAAATGCCATGGGCTAGATGGATGCCAAGGTGGTGTTAGATGTTTAACTCATACACTTTGGAACGATCTAAGTGAACGAATTGAGGACTTTTTAACTAGCATTACATTGAGTGAACTGGTGAATAATAAAGAAGTTAAAGCCATAGCTAATCGACAAAATAATATACAACACGTTCAAATTAATTAATAAAATACAATACAGAATTTGTCATTGGGAGTAATTAATGAATCTACCTATTTACATGGATTATGCAGCTACAACGCCTGTAGATCCTAGAGTTGCTGAAAAAATGATGCAGTATTTAACACCAGACGGTATATTTGGTAATCCGGCATCTCGTTCCCATAAATTTGGTTGGCAAGCTGAAGAAGCTGTTGATATTGCACGTAATCAAATTGCCGATCTTATCGGAGCCGATTCTCGTGAAATCGTTTTTACGTCAGGTGCAACTGAAGCTGATAATTTAGCAATTAAAGGTGCTGCTCATTTTAATCAAGTCAAAGGTAAGCACATTATTACTTGTAAAACTGAGCACAAAGCTGTGCTTGATACTTGTCGCCAACTTGAGCGAGAAGGCTATGAAGTGACTTATTTAGCACCAGAATCTAATGGTATACTCGATCTAGATAAACTTGCAGCAGCAATGCGCAAAGATACAACCGTTGTGTCAATTATGCATGTTAATAATGAAACAGGTGTAATACAAAACATTGAAAAAATTGGCGAGATGTGTCGTGAACGAGGTATTGTTTTTCATGTTGATGCAACACAATCTGTGGGTAAATTACCCATTAATGTGACCAACTTAAAAGTTGATTTAATGTCATTTTCGAGTCATAAAATTTACGGACCCAAAGGTATTGGGGGGCTTTATGTAAGACGCAAACCACGTGTGCGCATTGAAGCACAAATGCATGGCGGTGGTCATGAACGTGGGATGAGATCAGGCACTTTACCTGTACACCAAATTGTAGGTATGGGCGAAGCATATCGTATCGCTAGAGAAGAGATGGCAACCGAAATGCCACGCTTATTAGCCTTAAAAAATCGTTTATGGAATGGTTTAAAAGATATTGAAGAAGTCTATCTTAATGGATCTTTAGAACACAGTGTGCCAAATATTTTAAATGTGAGTTTTGCTTATATTGAAGGTGAATCATTGATGATGGCTTTAAAAGATTTAGCTGTTTCATCTGGTTCAGCATGTACATCTGCAAGTTTGGAACCCTCTTATGTACTTCGAGCATTAGGTCTTAATGATGAACTCGCGCATAGCTCTATTCGTTTTTCTATTGGTCGTTTCACCAAAGAAGAAGAAATTGATTATGTTATTAAATTAATTAAAGAATCAATTGGAAAATTACGAGATTTATCGCCACTTTGGGAAATGTTTAAAGATGGCGTTGATTTAACAAAAATTAAATGGTCAGCACATTAAAATTAGGAGTAAATTATGGCATATAGTGAAAAAGTCGTTGATCATTATGAAAACCCACGTAATGTTGGTTCATTTGATCAAAATGATCCTAATGTTGGTAGCGGTATGGTTGGCGCACCAGCGTGTGGGGATGTAATGCGTCTACAAATCAAAGTGAATGATAATGGGATTATTGAAGATGCTAAGTTCAAAACTTATGGTTGTGGTAGTGCAATTGCATCAAGTTCCTTAGTTACAGAATGGATAAAAGGTAAATCATTGGACGAAGCAGGAGCGATCAAAAATACGGATATTGCTAAGGAGCTTGCTTTACCTCCAGTTAAAATTCACTGTTCGATTTTAGCGGAAGATGCTATTAAAGCAGCTATTGAAGACTATAAAACGAAAAAAGGACAACGCTAATGGCAATCACATTGACTAATAGCGCAGCTGATCGTGTGCAAACTTTCCTTGCAAATCGAGGAAAAGGTGTTGGGTTACGATTAGGTGTTAAAACATCCGGTTGTTCTGGTATGGCGTATGTTTTAGAGTTTGCCGATGTGATTAATGATGATGATCGTGTCTTTGAAGACAAACAAGTCAAAGTTATCGTGGATAAAAAGAGCTTGGTCTATATTGATGGCACTGAACTTGATTTTGTTAAAGAAGGATTAAACGAAGGTTTCAAGTTTAATAATCCTAATGCGCAACACGAATGTGGTTGTGGTGAAAGTTTTAATGTGTAATTGGACACAATAATTATGGTTAATTACTTTGAGCTATTTAATTTGCCGGTTCAATTACCGGTGAATACCGCTGAGCTAACAACCCATTATCAGCAATTGCAGAGGCAATATCACCCAGATAATTTTGCCGTTGCAACCGATAATGATAAAGTGGCAATTGTTCAAAAATCAGCCATCATTAATGATGGTTACCATACGTTAAAAAATCCAATCAAAGCTGCCGAGTATTTTTTATCTCTACAAGGTTTTGATGTGGCAACTGAACAAAATATTATTCATGATGCCGATTTTTTGATGGAGCAATTTGTTTTACGTGAAAGGCTTGATGAAATCGAGAGCAAAGGGAATTTTGAATTATTAGATGATTTTCATGCTGAGATTGTTGAGCGTCAAAATATAGTTTACAACGAGTTATTACAATTTATAACTAATCAAAATTGGTCAACTGCACTTAACCAGATCTATAAAATCCGCTATCTTGCTAGGTTGATTGAACAAATCGAAAAGTTACAAGAAAAGCAATTTGATTTATAATTTAAAATAAGTAACGTATCGATAGAGATAGATTAAATGGTATTATTACAGATCAGTGAACCAGGGCAAACTCCACTACCACATCATCGTCGCCTGGCGGTGGGGATTGATCTTGGCACAACCAATTCATTAGTAGCAACGGTTAGAAGTGGACAAGCAGAGGTATTACCTGATTTAGAAGGTAATTCACTGTTGCCATCTGTTGTGCATTATGGTGTTGATCATGATGATAACCCTATTATTACGATTGGGAAACATGCCAAAGACAATGCAGTTAAGGATCCGCAAAATACTGTCAGCTCTATTAAGCGATTAATGGGGCGAAGTTTATCTGATATAGATTTATCGCATTTTCCTTATACTTTTTCACAAACTGAAAATGGTGTTCCTTTATTAAACTTGTCTAATGATCAAGTAAATCCAATACAAGTTTCATCAGAAATTCTGACAGCTTTAGCTGAACGGGCAAAAGAGAGCTTACAAGGTGAAATTGATGGTGTAGTTATTACTGTACCAGCCTATTTTGATGATGCCCAACGGCAAGCAACAAAAGATGCTGCAAAATTAGCAGGTTTGCATGTATTGCGTTTACTCAATGAGCCTACAGCAGCTGCGATTGCCTATGGTTTAGATTCAGGAAAGGAAGGTGTTATCGCTGTTTATGATTTAGGTGGTGGTACTTTTGATATTTCTATTTTGCGTTTAAATAAAGGTGTTTTTGAAGTCCTAGCAACCAGTGGTGATTCTGCACTTGGTGGTGATGATTTTGATCGATTACTGGCTGACTATATAAAGAGGGAATTAGGGTTAGTTAATAATATAGACCCTTATATTAATCAAAAAATCAGTAACAAAGCGACTGAAATAAAGATTTTACTGAGTCATCAAGAGTCGGCTGTATTGTCGCTTGATAATCAGTCATTGACTATTACTCGCCAGCAATTTCAACAATTAATTGAACCATTGGTTAAACGTACTTTGATAGTTTGTCGTCGAGCATTAAAAGATGCCGAGATTAATGTGGATGAAGTGGTTGAAGTTGTTATGGTTGGTGGCTCTACTCGTATCCCCTTAGTGCGAGAATCAGTGGGTCATTATTTCAAAACTCAACCGTTAACATCTATTGATCCGGATAAAGTAGTAGCTATTGGTGCAGCTATTCAAGCTGATATTTTGGTTGGAAATAAACCTGATTCAGATATGTTATTGCTTGATGTGATTCCTTTGTCGTTAGGCATTGAAATCATGGGCGGATTGGTTGAAAAAATCATTCCACGTAATAGTACGATTCCGTGTGCTAAAGCTCAAGAATTTACCACTTTTAAAGATGGACAAACTGCGATGATGTTTCATGTTTTACAAGGAGAACGTGAAAGTGTTGCTGATTGCCGATCATTGGCTCGTTTTACATTGCAAGGTATTCCATCGTTACCAGCCGGTGGTGCGCACATTAGGGTGACTTTTCAAGTTGATGCCGATGGTTTATTAAGTGTAACTGCAATGGAAAAATCAACGGGTATTGAAGCTGCTATTCAAGTAAAACCTTCATATGGACTGACAGATAATGAAATTGCTGATATGATTCAAGATTCAATCAGTTACGCACAACAAGATAAACAGATTCGAATGCTTGCCGAACAAAAAGTTGAGGCAGCTAGAGTGCTTGAAAGCTTACAAAGTGCCTTAGCCAAAGATGCTGACTTATTAAATAAAAGTGAACTTAACCAGATTTTAGCTGCTAAGCATCAATTACAAACCGTGAGTGAGTCAGATGACAGTTACGCAATTGAAAAGCAAATTAAAATTGTTGATAAGGTGACACAGAATTTTGCAGCTAAGCGAATGGATAGGTCAATTCGTCATGCGTTAACAGGTCATAAAGTTGATGATATTTAACTAACGAGATTATTATGCCAAAAATTACTTTTTTACCGAATGCCGATCTTTGCCCAGATGGAAAAATTGTTGAGGCGCAAGAAGGCGAATCTATTTTAGAAGTGGCATTGCGCAATGATATTGAAATTGAGCATGCGTGTGAAATGTCATGCGCTTGTTCTACATGCCACTGTATTGTTCGCAAAGGGTTCGATTCTCTTAACGAAAGCGATGAGCAAGAAGATGACATGTTAGACAAAGCGTGGGGTGTTGAACCACATAGCCGTTTAAGTTGTCAAGCTCGCGTCAAGAATCAAGATCTGGAGGTGGAGATTCCAAGATATAGTCTTAATCACGCCAAAGAAGAACATTAACTGCTCATTGTAAGGACGAATGATTACCCATTATAGTTCAATATAATGAATTAATATTAAATCTGGTTATTAGATTGAAATTTGATATATGTAAAAACAATAACCAGAAAAATCACTTTATCTAAAAGTCCAAATATATGTATTTATTTCTTGCTGTTAGTTAATTAACAGAGTATAATCCACCCACTTTGTTTATTGCATTTATATAAGCAAAAGATAAAAAGATATAACCGTTATGTAGAAAATAGCTAGTTATATCAACAATATTCCCGATTTGGGGGTTACGAAAAAGAACGGATTACACTCTCCTGTCAATCGAAACAGGGTAAGAGGAGTAGTCTTTTGTTATAACTTTTAAATAATGGAGCTCTGGTCTCATGTCGAACCAAAGAATCCGTATCCGGTTAAAAGCGTTTGATCATCGTTTGATTGATCAATCAACTGCTGAAATTGTAGAAACTGCGAAGCGCACTGGTGCGCAAGTTCGTGGTCCTATTCCATTACCGACACGCAAAGAGCGTTTTACTGTATTGATTTCTCCGCACGTTAATAAAGATGCACGTGATCAATACGAGATTCGCACTCATAAACGTCTAGTTGATATCGTTGAGCCAACTGAAAAAACAGTTGATGCTTTAATGCGTCTAGATCTTGCTGCCGGTGTTGATGTGCAGATCAGTTTAGGTTAATCCTAAGCTGAATGATTGAGAGGTCGAAACAATGATTGGTTTAATCGGTCGTAAAGTGGGAATGACACGTATCTTCACCGAAGAAGGTGTTTCTATTCCTGTCACCGTAGTAGAAGTTCAAAGCAACCGCATTACTCAAGTAAAAACGCTTGAGAATGATGGTTATCAAGCTATTCAGGTTACTACTGGCAGTAAAAAAGCAAGTCGCGTAAACAAACCTGAAGCAGGTCATTTCGCTAAGGCTGGCGTTGAAGCTGGTCGTGGTCTATGGGAATTCCGTTTTGAAGAAGGCGAATTTACTGTAGGTCAAAATATTAACGTTGATATTTTCACAGACGTTAAAAAAGTTGATGTTACTGGGACATCTAAAGGTAAAGGTTTTGCTGGCGTAACGAAGCGTTGGAATTTCCGTACTCAAGATGCAACTCATGGTAACTCTTTGGCACACCGTGGTCATGGCTCTATCGGTCAAAACCAAACTCCGGGTAAAGTGTTTAAAGGTCGTAAAATGGCAGGTCACCTAGGTAATGAACGTGTAACTGTTCAGAATTTAGATATTGTGCGTGTTGATGCTGAACGTAATCTTTTATTAATTAAAGGTGCAGTTCCTGGCGCAATCAATAGTGACGTAATTGTTAAACCGGCAATCAAGGCTTAACGTCGAGGAGATAGAGATGGAATTAGTAGTAAAAGACGCGCAAGCGCTTTCTGTTTCCGAAACTACCTTCGGACGTGAGTTTAATGAAGCGTTAGTTCACCAAGTAGTTGTTGCTTATGCATCTGCTGCTCGTCAAGGCTCTCGCGCCCAAAAAACTCGTGCAGAAATCGCTGGTTCAGGTAAAAAACCATGGCGTCAAAAAGGCACAGGTCGTGCTCGTGCAGGTTCTGTTAAGAGCCCAATTTGGCGTAGCGGTGGTGTAACATTTGCAGCAAAACCACAAGATCATAGCCAAAAAGTTAACCGTAAAATGTATCGTGGTGCATTAAAGAGTATTTTCTCTGAATTAGTGCGTCAAGAACGTTTAGTTGTGGTTGAAACATTTACTGTTGAAGCACCTAAGACTAAATTATTAACTCAGAAATTAAATGATATGAACCTTAATGATGTTCTTATTATCGCTTCTGAAGTTGATGAAAATCTTTTCTTAGCAGCACGTAACTTGCATAAAGTTGATGTGCGTGATGTGGCAGGTATTGATCCAGTTAGTTTGATCGCATTTGACAAAGTGGTTATCACTGTTGATGCTGTTAAACAAGTAGAGGAGATGTTAGCATGATTCGTGAAGAGCGTCTGCTTAAAGTCCTGCGAGCACCACATGTTTCTGAAAAAGCATCTATTTCAATGGAAAAAACAAATACATTAGTATTGAAAGTTGCTAAAGATGCTACTAAGAGAGAGATAAAAGCCGCAGTTGAACAACTATTTGAAGTTAAAGTAGATGACGTTAATACCCTTGTTGTTAAAGGTAAAGTTAAACGTCGTGGTCAACAAATCGGTCGCCGTAGCGACTGGAAAAAAGCTTACGTTACTTTAGCAGAAGGTCAAAATTTAGACCTTGCTGGCGTCGCTGAGTAATTCGGAGGAGTAAGAACAATGGCAGTTGTTAAGTGTAAACCTACATCTCCGGGTCGTCGCCACGTTGTTAAAGTGGTTAACCCAGAGTTGCATAAAGGTAAGCCTTATGCACCGTTGCTTGATTCAAAAAGCAAAACTGGTGGTCGCAATAATAATGGTCGTATCACTACCCGTCATATTGGTGGTGGTCATAAACAACATTATCGTATTGTCGACTTTAAGCGTAATAAAGATGGTATTCCAGCAGTTGTTGAACGTTTGGAATATGATCCAAACCGTAGTGCAAATATTGCATTGGTTTTATATAAAGACGGTGAACGTCGTTATATTTTAGCGCCTAAAGGCTTAAAAGCAGGTGATCAGATCCAATCTGGTGTTGATGCATCAATTAAAACAGGTAACTGTTTACCAATGCGTAACATCCCAGTCGGTTCTACCGTGCATAATATTGAAATGAAACCAGGTAAAGGCGGACAACTTGCTCGCTCTGCTGGTAGTTATGTTCAAATTGTTGCGCGTGATGGTGCTTATGTAACATTACGTCTACGTTCAGGTGAAATGCGTAAAGTATTATCTGATTGTCGTGCCACAGTTGGTGAAGTTGGTAATTCAGAGCATATGCTTCGCGTATTAGGTAAAGCGGGTGCAGCGCGTTGGCGCGGTGTTCGTCCTACTGTTCGTGGTACAGCAATGAACCCGGTAGACCATCCACATGGTGGTGGTGAAGGTCGTAACTTTGGTAAACATCCTGTGTCTCCATGGGGTCAAAAAGCCAAAGGATTGAAAACGCGTAGCAACAAACGTACTGATAAGTATATTGTTCGCCGTCGCAATAAGAAATAATTAATATAGAGGATTAGCTATGCCACGTTCTCTCAAGAAGGGTCCTTTTATTGACCTACACTTGCTGAAGAAGGTAGAGAAAGCGGTGGAAAGCGGGGACAAGAAACCAATTCGTACTTGGTCCCGTCGTTCAACGATCTTTCCTAACATGATCGGTTTGACCATCGCTGTCCATAATGGTCGTCAGCACGTTCCAGTTTATGTTTCCGACGAAATGGTTGGGCATAAATTGGGTGAATTCGCGCCGACTCGTACTTATCGCGGCCATGCGGCTGATAAGAAAGCTAAGAAGAAATAAGTAGGAGAAAGAGATGGAAACAATTGCAAAGTACCGCCACGCTCGTTCTTCTGCACAAAAAGTTCGCTTAGTTGCAGATCTTGTTCGCGGTAAGAATGTGTCTCAGGCACTAGATATTTTAACATACACCAATAAAAAAGCGGCTGTACTTGTTAAAAAAGTATTAGAGTCTGCTATTGCTAATGCAGAGCATAACGATGGTGCTGATATTGATGATCTAAAAGTTGCGAAAATTTTCGTAGATGAAGGCCCAACCATGAAGCGTATTATGCCTCGTGCGAAAGGTCGTGCAGATCGAATTTTGAAGCGTACGAGTCACATCACCGTGATCGTTTCAGATCGCTAGGCTGGAGAATAGCAATGGGTCAAAAAGTAAATCCAAATGGTATCCGATTAGGCATTGTCAAGCCTTGGACATCTACATGGTATTCGGGTACAAAGACATTCGCTGATAATTTAGAAAGTGATTTTAGAGTGCGTGAATTCTTGAACAAAGAATTAGCGCAAGCGTCAATCTCTAAGATTGTGATCGATCGTTCAGCAGAAACTAACGTTCGTATTACTATTCACACTGCTCGTCCAGGTATTGTGATTGGTAAAAAAGGCGAGGACGTTGAAAAATTACGTAATGCCGTAGCTTCTATTGTCAATAAATATAAAGACAAAAGAGAAAAACGTGATGTTGCAGTACAAATTAATATTGCTGAAGTTCGTAAGCCAGAACTTGATGCTAAATTAGTAGCTGATAGCATTACTTCTCAGTTAGAACGCCGTGTTATGTTCCGTCGTGCTATGAAACGCGCGGTTCAAAATGCAATGAAGGCGGGTGCTAAGGGGATCAAAGTTGAAGTAAGTGGTCGTTTAGGTGGCGCTGAAATTGCTCGTAGTGAATGGTATCGTGAAGGTCGTGTACCTTTACATACATTACGGGCTGACATTGACTATGGTTTGTCTGAAGCATTAACTACCTATGGTATTATTGGTGTTAAAGTGTGGATCTTCAAAGGTGAGATCCTTGGTGGTATGGCTGCCGTTGAACAAGCAGAAAAACAACCTGCTGCTCAACCGAAAAAGCAGCGAAAAGGCCGAAAACAATAAGGAGCGTCGCTGATGTTACAACCAAAGCGTACAAAATTCCGTAAAGTGCACAAGGGCCGCAATCGTGGTCTAGCTGTAAGTACTGAAGTCAGTTTCGGTACATTCGGTCTTAAGGCTGTAGGTCGTGGTCGTTTGACTGCGCGCCAGATCGAAGCAGCACGTCGTGCAATGACTCGTGCAGTTAAGCGTCAAGGTAAAATCTGGATTCGAGTTTTCCCTGATAAACCAATTACCGAAAAACCACTTGCAGTGCGTATGGGTAAAGGTAAGGGTAACGTTGAATACTGGGTTGCTCAGATTCAACCAGGTAAAGTCCTTTATGAAATGGACGGTGTACCGGAAGAAGTTGCTCGTGAAGCATTTGCGTTGGCAGCTGCAAAACTGCCAATTAAAACCACCTTTGTGATTAAGACGGTGATGTAAATGAAAGCAAAAGAGCTACGCGAAAAAAGCGTTGAAGAGTTAAATACTGAACTTCTTAATTTATTACGTGAGCAATTTAACTTACGTATGCAATTAGCTGGAGGTCAGTTGACACAGACTCATATGTTAAAACAAGTGCGTCGTAATATTGCACGTGTTAAAACGTTATTAACTGAGAAGGCGGGTGCGTAATATGACTACTGAAGTAAAAATTCGTACTCAGCAAGGTCGTGTTATTAGCGACAAAATGGATAAATCTATTACTGTAGCTATTGAACGTAAAGTGAAGCATCCGTTATATGGTAAGTTCATTAAACGTACGACTAAATTGCATGTACATGATGAAAACAACGAGTGTGGTATTGGCGATACTGTAGAAATTAAAGAGTGCCGTCCATTATCAAAAACCAAATCTTGGACTCTTGTTCGAATCGTTGAAAAAGCAGTTGTTTAATCTTTTTGATTAAAAACTGGACATAATATAATAAACGGCTCAGCGGCCGTTTATTTTATGCTATCCATTTTATTTGAGTGGTGATATACTATGCATCACTCACGTAAGTGGGTTTTTGGTTGTCTATTCTTATCCATGGTAGTTGAGGTGGATGAAGGTAGATTAGACAATAATTTATTTATACGGAGCATTAAAATGATCCAAGAACAGACTAGGCTAGATGTTGCCGATAACTCTGGCGCACGTAGCGTAATGTGTATCAAGGTTCTCGGTGGATCGCACCGTCGTTATGCAGCAGTAGGGGATATCATCAAAGTTACCATTAAAGAAGCAATTCCTCGTGGTAAAGTTAAAAAAGGTGATGTGCTTAAAGCTGTTGTTGTACGCACTAGAAAAGGTGTTCGTCGCCCTGATGGATCTGTCATTCGTTTCGATCGCAATGCTTGTGTTATTTTAAATAATAACAGTGAGCAACCGATTGGTACGCGTATTTTTGGACCGGTCACTCGTGAACTTCGTTCTGAGAAGTTTATGAAGATCATTTCATTAGCACCAGAAGTACTGTAAGGAGCGGGTAATGGCAGCGAAAATCCGTCGAGAAGATGAAGTTATCGTGTTAACCGGTAAAGATAAAGGGAAACGCGGTAAAGTTAAAAGTGTTTTGTCTACAGGCAAAGTGATTATCGAAGGTATTAACTTGGTGAAAAAACACCAAAAACCAGTACCAGCATTAAATCAAGAAGGTGGAATTGTTGAAAAAGAAGCAGCTATCAATGTTTCTAATGTAGCAATTTTCAACCCCGCTACAGGCAAAGCAGATCGCGTAGGCTTCCGTATTGAAGACGGTAAGAAAGTCCGTTTTTATAAGTCTACTAATGAATTAATCAATTAATTAAGTAATTTGGAGTGTACGATGGCGAAACTGCATGATTACTACAAAGCACAGGTAGTAAATAAACTGCAAGAACAGTTTGCCTACAAATCTGTCATGCAAGTCCCTCGGATCGAAAAGATCACCTTGAATATGGGTGTAGGTGAAGCAATTACTGATAAGAAATTATTAGATAATGCGGTTGCAGATTTAGCTGCAATCAGTGGTCAAAAACCACTAGTCACTAAAGCACGTAAGTCAGTTGCTGGTTTTAAAATCCGCCAAGGGTATCCTATTGGTTGTAAAGTCACTTTACGTGGCGAACGTATGTGGGAATTTTTCGAACGTCTAGTTTATATTGCTCTTCCTCGTACTCGAGATTTCCGTGGTTTAAGCGCAAAATCTTTTGATGGTCGTGGTAACTATAGCATGGGTGTTCGTGAGCAAATCGTTTTCCCTGAAATCGATTATGACAAAGTTGATCGTGTTCGTGGTTTAGATATTACTATTACCACTACTGCACAATCAGATGAAGAAGGCCGAGCTTTATTATCTGCCTTTAACTTCCCATTTCGTAAGTAAGGTAGGGCATAATGGCTAAACAATCAATGATTGAACGCGATAAAAAACGCGTAAAGCTAGCAGAAAAATATTTTGCAAAGCGTCAAGAATTAAAAGCGATTATCTCTGATCTTAATGCATCAGATGAAGATCGTTGGAACGCAGTGCTTAAATTGCAAACGCTTCCTCGTGATTCTAGTCCATCACGTCAACGTCGTCGTTGTCGTCAAACTGGTCGTCCTCATGGCGTCCTTCGTAAGTTTGGTTTAAGTCGTATTAAGGTTCGTGAGTCAGCCATGCGTGGTGAGATTCCTGGTCTTAAAAAGGCAAGTTGGTAATCAGGGGAGTGTTATAGATGAGCATGCAAGATCCTATAGCAGATATGTTGACCCGTATTCGTAACGGTCAATCTGCGAATAAAGTTGCAGTCACCATGCCTTCCTCTAAGCTGAAAGTGGCAATTGCCAACGTGCTAAAAGAAGAAGGTTATATTGGGGACTATAAAGTAGTTGGTGACACTAAGCCAGAGTTGGAAATTACTTTAAAATATTTCCAAGGTAAAGCTGTTGTAGAAAGTATCAAACGAGTTAGCCGTCCAGGTTTACGTATTTATAAACGTAAAGATGAATTGCCAAAAGTTATGGCTGGATTAGGTATCGCAGTTGTTTCTACTTCTAAAGGTGTTATGACTGATCGTGCAGCACGCCAAGCAGGTCTTGGTGGTGAAATTATCTGCTACGTAGCGTAAGGGAGAAAAAAATGTCTCGTGTTGCAAAAGCACCTGTCGTTATTCCTGCTGGCGTAGAGGTAAAACTCAATGGTCAGGTAATTACGATTAAAGGTAAAAATGGCGAGTTATCTCGCACAATAAATAATGCTGTTGTGATTAATCAAGAAGAAGGTCAAATTAAATTTGCTCCTCGTGATGGTTTTACTGATGCTTGGGCTCAAGCAGGTACAGCTCGTGCATTGATTAATGCAATGGTTATTGGTGTTACTGAAGGTTTTACTAAAAAACTTCAGCTAGTTGGTGTCGGTTATCGTGCACAAGTTAAAGGTAATGCAATTGGTTTATCACTTGGATATTCACATCCAATTGAACATCAATTACCTGCAGGTGTAACAGCTGAGTGTCCTTCTCAAACTGAGATAGTACTAAAAAGTGCTGATAAACAGTTAATTGGACAAGTGGCTGCTGATATCCGTGCTTATCGTCGTCCTGAGCCTTATAAAGGTAAAGGTGTTCGTTACGCAGATGAAGTTGTGCGTACTAAAGAAGCTAAGAAAAAGTAAGGTAACACTATGGATAAGAAATCAGCTCGTATCCGTCGTGCAACTAAAGCGCGTCGCAAGATGCATGAACTACTTGCAACTCGCTTGGTGGTTCATCGCACTCCGCGTCATATTTATGCGCAGATTATCGCACCAAACGGATCAGAAGTACTGGCAGCTGCTTCTACATTAGAAAAAGCTATCAGTGAAAGTTTAAAATACACAGGAAACAAAGATGCAGCAGCGGCGGTTGGTAAAGCAATTGCTGAACGTGCATTAGCGAAAGATATCAAAGAAGTTTCATTTGATCGTTCAGGTTTCCAATATCATGGTCGAGTTCAGGCGCTAGCAGATGCTGCTCGCGAAGCTGGCCTACAGTTCTAAGGTAGGAGTTAAAGATGTCAAACATCGAAAAACAAGCTGGTGAACTGCAGGAAAAACTAATCGCAGTTAACCGAGTTTCTAAAACCGTAAAAGGTGGCCGTATTTTTAGTTTTTCTGCACTAACAGTTGTTGGTGACGGTAATGGCCGCGTAGGTTTTGGGTATGGTAAAGCACGTGAAGTGCCAGCAGCAATTCAAAAAGCAATGGAAAAAGCACGTCGCAATATGATCAATGTTGCTTTAAATAACGATACTTTACAGCATCCAGTTAAAGGTGCTCACACAGGTTCTCGTGTTTATATGCAGCCAGCATCAGAAGGTACTGGTATTATCGCCGGTGGTGCAATGCGTGCCGTTTTAGAAGTTGCAGGAGTTCGTAACGTTCTAGCTAAAGCATATGGTTCTACTAACCCAATTAATGTGGTTCGTGCAACTATAGATGGCTTAGGGAATATGAAATCACCAGAAATGGTTGCTGCTAAACGTGGTAAAACCGTCGAAGAAATTTTGGGGTAATTAACCATGGCAAAAACAATTAAAATTACACAAACCCGTAGTTCAATTGGTCGTCTACCGAAGCATAAAGCGACGTTAGTTGGTCTAGGATTACGTCGTATTGGTCATACTGTTGAACGTGAGGATACTCCTGCAATTCGCGGTATGGTGAACCAAGTTTATTACATGGTTAAAGTAGAGGAGTAATAGTAATGCGTTTAAATACTTTATCTCCTGCTGAAGGTTCAAAGCATGCACCAAAGCGTCTAGGTCGAGGAATCGGTTCTGGGCTAGGTAAAACTGGTACTCGTGGTGTTAAAGGTCAAAAATCTCGTTCAGGTGGTGGCGTTCGTCGTGGCTTTGAAGGTGGTCAGATGCCTTTATATCGTCGTTTACCAAAATTTGGCTTTACCTCACGTAAAGCTCAAGTTACAGCTCAAGTTTGTCTTTCAGATTTAATGAAAGTCGAAGGTGATATTGTTGACCTAAATAGCTTAAAAGTTGCAAATGTGATCAATTCACAAATTGAATATGCAAAAATTATGTTATCTGGTGAAGTAACGAAACCAGTAACTATTCGCGGTATTCGTGTAACTAAAGGTGCGAAAGCTGCAATTGAAGCTGCTGGCGGAAAAATTGAGGAATAAGTAGAAAGATGGCAAAGCGACCAGGATTAGATTTTCAAAGTACACGAGGCGGTAGTGGTGAGCTTAAAAGACGCTTAATGTTTGTGCTTTTAGCGCTTATTGTTTTTCGTCTTGGTTCTTACATTCCCGTTCCTGGTATTGATACTAAAGCGTTATCGGACTTACTAACACAAGCATCGTCAAATGGTATTGTGGGTATGTTCAATATGTTCTCTGGTGGTGCTTTAAGCCGTGCTTCAATTTTTGCTTTAGGGATAATGCCTTATATTTCTGCATCAATTATTGTACAGTTATTAACAGCAATTAGCCCTAAGTTAGCAGAATTGAAGAAAGAAGGTGAATCCGGTCGTAAAAAGATTAGTCAGTACACTCGTTACGGCACATTAGCTTTAGCAATAGTACAGGCTGTTGGTATTGCAACTGGTTTACCAAACATTCCTGGTTATGGTCATGTTGTGATTAATCCAGGATTTTCTTTCTATTTTATCGCATCGGTTAGCTTAGTTACTGGCACTATGTTTCTTATGTGGTTGGGAGAACAAATCACCGAGCGAGGTGTAGGTAATGGTATTTCAATCATTATCTTTGCTGGTATCGTGGCGAGTCTTCCACATGCTATTTATGAAACGATTGAACAAGCTCGTTCTGGTTCATTGCATCCGATTTTATTATTAGTTGTTGCTGCATTAGTGGTTGGCGTAACTTATTTTGTTGTATTTGTTGAGGGTGGGCAACGAAGAATTGTTGTTAACTATGCGCAACGACAACAAGGGCGTCGCATTTACGCTGCGCAAAGTACACATTTACCATTAAAGATTAATATGGCAGGTGTTATTCCTGCAATATTTGCCTCAACAATTGTTATGTTACCGTCGATGATGGCTTCTTGGTTTCAAGGAGATGGTGAAGGGTGGAGATACATTATTGTACTTATTGGACAATATTTTTCTCACGATCAACCATTATATATAATCTTTTTTGCGGCAGCGATTATCTTCTTTTGTTTCTTTTATACAGCGTTGGTTTTCAACCCAAGGGAAACAGCAGATCAGCTTAAAAAATCTGGCGCATTTATTCCAGGTATCCGTCCAGGAGAACAAACATCTAAGTATATTGACAAAGTGATGACTCGTTTAACGCTAATTGGCGCAATCTACATTACTTTTGTATGTTTGGTTCCAATGTTTATGACAAGCGCAATGAAAGTTCCTGTCCAATTTGGTGGAACATCTTTATTAATTGTTGTTGTTGTAATCATGGATTTTATGGCACAAGTACAGACTTTAATGATGCCAAATCGTTATGAGTCAGTGTTAAAGAAAGCGAACCTTAAAGGCTATGGCCGATAAGTTAGCCAGAAGTTACGGAGAAAAAAATGAAAGTTCGTGCTTCAGTCAAGAAATTATGCAGAAATTGTAAAATCATTAAACGTAATGGCATTGTTCGTGTTATTTGCGTTGAAGGTAAGCACAAACAACGTCAAGGTTAATTGATTTAACTAGAAAGTTGAGCTTTTGCATATTTTTCTTGCCAAAGTATAGTAAAGCTGGCTAGAATGACCAGCTTAGATTTAGTTGTGAATTCACTATTTGAGTATCCTGAAAACGGGCTTTTCAGTATGGTGAATTCGCTAAACATTAACAATAAAGGAGTGCATAGTGGCCCGTATAGCAGGCATTAACATTCCTGATCAACAACATGCTGTAATTGCTTTACAGGCAATTTATGGTATTGGAAGTACTCGCGCTAAGACAATTTGTGCTGAAGCGGGTATTCCTGAACATGTTAAGATCAGAGAACTATCTGAAGATCAGATTGAAAAGTTACGTGAACAAGTCGCTAAATTCACTGTTGAAGGTGATTTACGTCGTGAAGTAACTATGAGTATCAAGCGTTTATTAGACCTTGGTTGTTATCGTGGCATGCGTCACCGTCGTGGACTTCCTGTCCGTGGTCAACGCACAAAGACTAACGCTCGTACCCGTAAGGGACCGCGTAAGCCAATCAAGAAATAATTGAGGTATAATTAAATGGCAAAGACACCTGTTCGTACACGTAAACGTGTAAAAAAGCAAGTTTCTGATGGTATAGCTCATATTCATGCATCATTTAACAATACAATCGTAACTATTACCGATCGTCAAGGTAATGCGTTAGGTTGGGCAACCGCTGGTGGTTCTGGTTTCCGTGGCTCTCGTAAATCAACACCTTTTGCAGCTCAAGTGGCCGCAGAACGTTGTGCTGAAGCTGTCAAAGATTACGGAATTAAGAATCTAGAAGTTATGGTTAAAGGACCTGGTCCTGGTCGTGAGTCAACAATTCGTGCATTAAATGCAGCGGGTTATCGCATCACTAACATTACTGATGTTACTCCGATTCCTCATAACGGTTGTCGTCCACCAAAAAAACGTCGTGTTTAATTTTTAAACATTGAATGTTTAGGATTATTGGAGAAATAAAATGGCAAGATATTTGGGACCAAAACTCAAATTAAGTCGTCGTGAAGGTACAGATTTATTCCTTAAGTCTGGTGTCCGAGCGGTTGATAGTAAATGTAAATTAGAACAAGCTCCTGGACAACATGGTGCGCGTAAACCGCGTTTATCAGATTATGGTGTTCAGTTACGTGAAAAACAAAAAGTTAGACGTATTTATGGAATTTTAGAACGTCAATTCCGTAATTATTATAAAAGCGCTGCGCGTATTAAAGGCAATACAGGTGAAAACTTACTTGGGCTTTTAGAACGTCGCTTAGATAACGTTGTTTATCGCATGGGATTTGGTGCGACACGCGCTGAAGCTCGTCAGTTAGTTAGTCATAAAGCTGTTCTTGTTAATGGTCGCGTTGTGAATATTGCATCTTATCAAGTTTCACCTGAAGATGTGATTAGTGTTCGCGAAAAATCAAAAAAACAAGCACGTATTAAAGCTGCTTTAGAGCTAGCTGAACAACGTGAAAAACCAACATGGTTAGAAGTTGATGCTAGCAAGATGGAAGGTGTATTTAAACGCTTACCAGAACGTTCAGATTTATCTGCTGATATCAACGAACATTTGATCGTCGAACTTTACTCTAAGTAAAGTTTAGCACTTAAGAGAGGACATAATGCAGGGTTCTGTAACAGAGTTTTTAAAACCTCACCTAGTTGATGTTGTTCAATACAGCCAAACACATGCTAAAGTGACTTTAGAGCCACTAGAACGTGGTTTTGGCCATACTTTAGGTAATGCACTACGCCGCATTTTATTATCATCTATGCCGGGATATGCAGTAACCGAAGTTGAAATTGACGGTGTTCTGCATGAGTACAGTACTAAAGAAGGCGTTCAAGAAGATGTACTTGATATTTTGCTTAATTTAAAAAAATTAGCAGTACGCGTACATACGAAAGATGATGTTATGCTGACTTTAAATAAATCAGGCATTGGTGCAGTAACTGCATCTGATATCATTCATGATGGTGATGTTGAAATTGTTAATCCTGATTTAGTAATTTGTCACCTTACTGATGCCAATGCTTCAATTAGTATGCGTATTCGTGTACAACGAGGACGTGGTTATGTCCCTGCTTCTGCTCGAGTTAAGTCAGAAGATGAAGAACGACCAATCGGTCGTCTATTAGTTGACGCATGTTATAGCCCTGTAGAGCGCATTGCATATTCAGTTGATGCTGCTCGTGTGGAACAACGTACGGATTTAGATAAACTTGTCATCGATATGGAAACTAATGGTACTATCGATCCAGAGGAATCTATTCGTCGTGCATCAACTATTTTGGCTGAACAACTTGAAGCTTTCGTTGATTTACGTGACGTACGTCAACCAGAAGTAAAAGAAGATAAACCGGAATTTGATCCAATTCTTTTACGTCCAGTAGATGATTTGGAATTAACTGTTCGGTCTGCTAATTGCTTAAAAGCAGAAGCAGTTCATTATATTGGTGATTTAGTACAACGTACTGAAGTTGAGTTACTTAAAACCCCTAATCTTGGTAAGAAATCACTTACTGAAATTAAGGACGTACTCGCATCTCGTGGTTTATCTTTAGGCATGCGTCTTGAGAACTGGCCACCAGCAAGTATTGTTGAAGACTAAAATAAAATTTATATAAGAAGGATAAAGTTATGCGCCATCGTAAAAGTGGTCGTCAACTGAACCGAAATAGCAGCCATCGTCAAGCAATGTTTCGTAACATGACTAGTTCACTTGTTGAACATGAAATCATCAAAACTACATTGCCTAAAGCAAAAGAGTTGCGTCGTGTTGTTGAACCGTTAATTACGCTAGCCAAAAGCGATAGCGTAGCTAATCGCCGTCTGGCTTTTGCTCGTATCCGTGATAAAGATACAGTTAAAAAATTATTTTCAGATTTAGGTCCACGTTTTGCTACCCGTCCTGGCGGTTATGTACGTATTTTAAAATGTGGTTTCCGTGATGGGGATAATGCTCCAATGGCTTATATCGAATTAGTTGATCGTCCTGCAGTAGAAGAAGCAGAAGCAACAGCTGAATAATAGTAAATCATTGTGTACTAAAACCGGCTATAAGCCGGTTTTTTATTTATCAAAACGATATCTTGATTCATAAATTGCTAACCTCATTTAAGTTTGGCTATTAACTTAATGATGTCAAGATATTATCGATTAGATAGATAAATGATATAAATATATGGTTATTTACTCTATAATTAATAATGAGGGGGAGGTATTTCTTCAGATAAACTAGCAATATTTGATGATTGAGTTGCTTGTAGTTTTTGGGACAATAAAGTTAATTGTTCTTTTAATTTACTTATATCTTCCTGAAGATGTGCCACCATTTGATTTAATTCTTCAATGGTAACTTCTTGAAAAGCCACTTTAGTTTCCAGTAATTCCAGCTGTTGATTCATAAAATAGATTCACGCATTAGTTAGTAGATAATAAGCTACATTGTAAGTAAAAATAGTTATGAAATCCATCCACGTTCAGCAAAAGAAACATATTCACCTTTACCAATTACAATATGATCGATAATACGAATATCGATTAATTCGCAAACTTTCTCTAATCGTTGAGTAAGGCGTCTATCAGCTTGGCTTGGTTCTGCTAAACCAGAAGGATGATTATGCGCTAAAATTAAAAACGCTGCATTAACCTGTAATGCTCGACGAGCGACCTCTCTTGGATGTACTTCTACACAGTTATAAGTACCTACAAACATTTCTTCAGAAGTAATGACTCGATTTTGATTATCTAAGAAAATAACCATAAAAATTTCTCGATCTTTATTTGCTAATAGACTAGATAAATAGTGAAGCGTTAGTGCAGGCGACGTAAGCGAACCTTCATTACTCATTTTTAATTTTAAATATCTATGTGAAAGCTCGATAACTGCTTTTAATTGTGTGTATTTAGCTGTGCCCAATCCTTGCTTTTGACAAAACTCAGTGTGGCTTGCATTCATTAGGTGGTAAAAGGAGCCAAACTCATTTAACAACTTTTGTGATAGTTCTAAAACGGGCAAATTTCGAGTGCCAGTACGCAAAAAAAGAGCCAGTAATTCTGCATCACTGAGTGTCTCAACGCCAAATTTTAAAAGCTTCTCACGTGGCATTAATGCAACTGATTTTGACGGCATAATTGCTAGATTCCAATAATTGTAAAATAGAGATTATTAAAGGAATAATTAGCAAGGTAAAATGATAATGTAAAATATTGGGAGTTATTTCACAACTTATTAAGCCATATGAAATAAAAATCAAATAAAAAGCGCTATGTAGCGATTTTTATTTGATTTTAATCGGTAGGTTAGTGACAACCGCAGCCTCCATGATTACCGCCACAGCAACCTGTATTTTCTTCATCTTCATCTTCATGAGAATGTCCACTACACCCACAACCGCCATGATCATGTTTACCATGAATATGACCGTGTGCAATTTCTTCCTCAGTTGCTTCACGAATAGCTAATACTTCGACGTTGAATTGCAAGTCTTGCCCTGCTAACATATGGTTTCCATCAATAGTTATGGTATCTCCGTCGATAGAGGTGATTTCAACCGGTAAAGAGCCATGCTCAGTATCAGCAAAAAATCGCATACCAACCTCAAGTTCATCTACGCCGACAAAAACGTCACGAGGAACATTTTGTACAAGAGCATCATTAAAATCTCCGTAAGCATTAATTAGCTCAACGTCAAATTTATCGCCAACTTGATGACCTTCTAATGCGTTTTCAAGATCTTGTAACAAGTTTCCAGCACCTTGTAAATATTCTAGTGGCGCCGCCTTAGTTGCTTCGTCAACTAGAACACCATCTTTAGTGCGAACTTGATATGCTAAACTGACCACTGTATTTTTTGCTATTTTCATTTTTTCTCCAACAAACTTTTATTGAGCAAATTACGCTAGATTTTAACGGAAAAAAGGGTATATGTATTCTAAATTTTATGTCTTTGTTCAAAACTTACAAAAAGAATAATATAAAAAACTAAGATAGTAATTTGTTATTAAATATAATTAAAAAAGGCGCAAACACGTATGGTTTAGCGCCTTTTTAATACAATGGGGGGATCTATTTTAGTTCTAACTCATTCATTGCAGCGATGCTAAAACCACCATCAACGTGAATTACTTCACCAGTAATACCAGATGCTAAATTTGAACATAAAAATGCAGCTGAATTCCCTACATCTTCAATTGTGACAGTGCGGCGTATTGGAGTTACTGATTCGCAGTGAGATAACATTTTTTTGAAATCTTTAATACCTGAGGCAGCAAGAGTACGGATAGGACCTGCTGAGATTGCGTTAACGCGTACACCTTCAGGACCCATAGCATTTGCCATATAACGCACATTTGCTTCTAAGGAGGCTTTGGCTAATCCCATTACATTGTAGTTAGGGATGGCACGTTCAGCGCCTAAGTAAGAAAGCGTAACTAATGCTGAACTTGGATTTAACATTGAACGGCATGCTTTAGCCATGGCAACAAAACTGTAAGAGCTAATATCATGAGCAATTGAAAACCCTTCACGAGTTACAGCATTGACATAATCACCATCTAATTGATCGCCTGGGGCGAAAGCAATTGCATGAACAAATCCGTCGAATTTATCCCAAGTTTTTGCCAGTTCAGTAAATAGTTCGGTGATGCTTTCATCATGAGCCACATCACAAGGTAAAACGATTTTAGAGCCAAAATCTGCGGCAAACTCCTCAACACGATTTTTTAATTTATCGCTTTGGTAAGTAAAAGCTAATTCTGCACCTTCACGATGCATAGATTGTGCAATACCATAAGCAATAGAACGGTTACTTGCAACACCCGTAACGAGTATACGTTTGCCTGTTAAAAATCCCATAAATTATTCCTCTAATGTTTTCACTATATAGTCTAGTATGATTATATGTTGATCAAGCCAACTTCGCTACCATAAATTTCTGTTTTGCACTCTTAGTTATTTTATCTTGTGTTACTACTAGCTGATTATGTGCTTAATAATTGACTATAACAGTCAATTATTAATTGATATTAAGGATGATATCCTTTTGAAAAAATCAGTTAATTATAAAACATTACTCATTTATTTAAGCTACTAGCTACTAAAAGCTAATTAACTTGTAATTAGCTATATTCTGAGCCAGAAAACGATAATTATTAAAGAACTGGATCCTGTAATATTGCGGGCTATTTTTAATCCATTCTTAGTTTTTCACCAACAACAAACCAAGATTTACGAGAATTTAATAAATCTTGTGCCGACATTGGTTTTTTACCCGCTGGTTGGAGCTTTGTCATATTTAATGCCCCTTCGCTTGTTGCGATGCAAATACCATTTTTATCGGCTTGCAAAATGGTACCAACAGGCTGTTTTGAGTCAATTTTAACGACTTGAGCTTGCCAGACTTTGATCAGTTCGCCATTAACATCGAAATAACTAACCGGCCATGGATTAAAAGCGCGTACACAACGCTCAAGTTGCTCGGCAGATAAGTTCCAATCAAGTTTCGCTTCTTGTTTTGAAAGCTTTTCGGCATAAGTAGCCTGTGATGGCTCTTGTTTTTCTGGTTGGATTTTTTGTTCGCAGATGAATGTTAATGTCTCAAGTAACGCTTGTGGCCCTAGTTTAGCCAGTTTTTCATACAGAGATGAACTAGTATCGGTTTGCTCAATTGGGCAGGTAAGTTTATATAGCATATCACCCGTATCAAGCCCTGCATCCATCTGCATAATAGTAATTCCGGTTTCTTGATCTCCAGCCCAACAAGCGCGCTGAATTGGCGCTGCACCACGCCAGCGAGGTAGTAATGAACCATGTACATTTAAACAACCTAGTTTAGGCATATCAAGCACTGCTTGTGGCAAAATTAGGCCATAAGCCACAACAATCATAATATCAGCATTAAGTTCAGCAATGATTTTTTGGTTTTCTTCGGATCTAAGAGTTGTTGGTTGATAAACAGGTAGGTTATTTTCAATAGCTAATTGTTTAACAGGACTAGCGGTTAATTTATTGCCTCGACCTGCGGGGCGATCAGGCTGAGTAAAAACGGCGATCACATTATGGTTAGCGTCAATAAGTGCCTTGAGATGGGTAGCTGCAAAATCAGGCGTACCAGCAAAAATAATATTTAACGGTTTAGTTGTATTAGGCATAAGTATTATGTCCATAATCGAAAAATTGTATGGATTATACCTGAAATTTTAGTAAGAATCTTTAATCAAAAAGGTGTCATATATTATAAGCGCCCTTTATTAGTATCAGACTTGAAGAGAATATTTATAAAAGCAAGCTATGTTGAATCATATCTTTTTTATAAATATTAAGAATTGTATTTTTAAAGGTAAAAATACAAAGTTTTATAAAAATTTAATTAAAATTAAATTAATACCTGAACTGTTTTTATGAAGGAAGCATCACGATTTTTCATTATACTTAAAGTTATGGCAGTTGTTTCTCAGGGCCAGAATGTGCTGACAACTGAGTGAAGTGAGAATGCTAATCAAGGATGTTTGGCGTGACTATATTTTGTCGAATACAAAACATAGACTGAGTGTAAAGAAAGAGGTTTGCCGTAAGGCCTTATTATCTTGCAGCCAAGCGAGAGTTCGCTAAAGGGATTAGCTAATCCTTCTTGGCTCGAACGTCGATTTAATTCATCAAAGGAATAAAACGTCCGAAACCTAACAGGATCCAAATCACCACTATCAAAAACGCCAAACCCATTAAATGACATCCAGAAAATAACTTGATTTTATTCAATTTTTTTGTTTCTCACAAATCTCTTAAATGCTAAAATGGAAAAAACACTGGCACTAAAGCAATATCCACCGCCATAACCAAAAAGGTTAACGGCACGCCAATTTTGACAAAATCGCCAAAGCTATATCCACCCGGTGCAACCACCATGATTTTAATTGGTGATGATACAGGGGTAATAAATGATGCGGATGTGGCAATGGCAACCGTCATGGCAAATGGGTAGGGCGAATACCCAAATTTTAGTGCTAAATCAATGGCGATTGGTGCAATTAAAATGGCGGTTGCGGTATTGGATATAAATAATCCAATCGTTGAGCATAATAAGAAAATAAAGGTCAGCACCATATAAGGGCCGAAAGAGCGCAGGTGAACTTCAAGCCAAGCAGATATAAGCGAAATTCCGCCCGTTTTATTGAGAGCGAGTGCAAAAGGCATCATACCGATAATTAAAATTAAGGTTGGCCAATGTATGGATTTATAGGCATTGGTCATATCAATACAGCGTGTTGCGCCCATTAATAAGCAGGCAATTAACGCAGCAACTACATTGGGCACAATGCCGGACACCATTAGCGTAATCATAATCGCTAGGTTAATTAATGCCATTGGTGCTTGTGAACTTGCCGGTGCGATATCATCAATATCCGATGGATAGTCTAATACCACAAAATCACTGGTTCGCGTTTGTAATTTTTGTATTGAGCCCCAGTCACCACAAACCAATAGTGTATCGCTCATTTGTAAACGTTCTTGGAATAAGTTGTTTGTTTCAACGGGGGCATGATTACGCCAAATGCCAATTACTGTTAGGAAATATTTCCCTCTAAAATTAATTTCATTGAGTGTTTTTCCACATAGTGTGGATTCGGGCAGTAGGGCGACTTCGGTCATACCGACTTGTTTTACTTGTTCTGAAAAATACTCACCGCGTAAAACTTTGGGTTCAAGGTTATTGGTGGTTAAAAAGGTACGATAATCTGCTTCGGAGTGCGACATATCCAGTAGTAAAATATCATTTTCACGAAACTCAGTTGAACCATTAACGGGAATTAATACTTTGTGAAATTTGCGCCAACGTTCAATACCAATAACATTTACGCCATGATCACTACGTAAATGCAAGCCATCAATTGTGCGCCCAACAAACGGGGAGCCTGCTAATATTTGTGCGCGGTGAGCCCGTCCAATTAATTTATAGTCACGGATTAAATCGGTAATTTTCCGTCTTTGTGGTTGGGTATTGGTTGGGGTGACTTGTTCAGCTGTGAGCAACCAATTGCGTGTTAACACACAATAAATGACACCAACAACTAAAACCCCTAAACCAATTGGTGTAATTGAAAAAAAACCAAACTCTTTTAATTTAAAATGATCAAGTTCACTGTTGACAACAAGGTTGGGTGCTGTTGCAACTAAAGTCATCATGCCACTAATTAAGGCAGCAATACAAAGTGGCATCATTAATTTTTTGACGTGAATACCCGTGTGTTTCGCAATACTAATGGCAACAGGGATGAAAATAGCAACTACCCCTGTTGAACTCATGACTGAACCGAGTAACGCAGCGCCTAACATGATATAAATAATAATACGAATATCGTTTTTGCCAGCTATTTTAAGAATATACTCGCTCATTTTGTACGAAATGCCTGTTCTAACTAAGCTTTCCCCAATAATAAATAATAAAGCTATTAAGATGATATTGGGATCGCTAAAGCCAGCTAATGCCTCGCTTGGTGTTAACACGCCACTAATGGTGATAGCTGTAATTGTGAGTAATGCAATAACATCCATTCTTAATTTGCTGAACGTGAACATTAAAATTGCTATTAATAACAACAAGCAAACGGTAATAAGTGGGTCATATTCAATAAAATAATTGGGTAAGACTGTAGTGATTGATGAGACTAAATTATCCTCAGATGACAAATGTTCCACAAAAAGTAGCTCTATGATGCCGATTAGATTTTAGACATAATACCTTGATTTATGGTACTAGGGAATATTTTCTATTGCTGTTTTTTATAATTTATTATCATTACCAAAACGTAAGTAAAGCAGGCGGCTAACATTGTGATAGTATGATAGGAATATGTGAAACATCATCACTTTTGTGGTTAATTTTTGTCAAAAATTTTCAGAAAATAAATTGTTTTAGTATAACTTTAACGTTGCCTGCCGCGTATTTGCGACAGGGTAAATACATTAGAAGCTCACAGCGCCTTCTTCTGCAGAAGTTAAATTTTCACGAATAACGGTGAACAGTTCACGACCATAGCCAAGATGTGAATCGGTCAAGTCGAATGGATAAGGTTGACGTTTAGCTAGCTCTGCTTCGTCAACTAATAATGTTATTTCGCCAGTTTGACCATTAACTCGAATCATATCACCTTCTTGGACTTTACTTAATGAGCCACCATCATAAGCTTCAGGAGTAACATGAATCGCTGCTGGGACTTTACCAGACGCTCCCGATAATCGACCGTCAGTTAACAAGGCAACTTTATAGCCTTTATCTTGTAGTACACCTAGCGGCGTTATAAGTTTATGTAACTCTGGCATGCCGATTGCTTTTGGCCCTTGATAGCGCACAACAACTACACAGTCTTTATCTAATTTCCCTGCTTTATATTCAGCATCTAAATCATATTGGCTATTAAAGATGACGGCTGGCGCTTCAATAATTTGATGTTCTGGCGCCACCGCAGAGGTTTTCATAATGGCACGGCCAAGATTGCCTGACATCACTTTTAATCCACCGTGAGAATTAAACGGTTTTTTGATTGAGGCAATGACACTTTCATCTAATGATTTTGTTGGTCCTTCGCGGAAAGTGAGTTTGCCGTTTTCTAAAATTGGCTCTTGCGTATAACGGCTCAGTCCACGCCCCACCACAGTTTCAACATCTTCATGCAATAAACCACCAGCTAATAATTCTCGAACCAATAAAGCTGTGCCACCAGCGGCTTGGAAGTAGTTAATATCAGCAGAACCATTTGGATAAATTCGACAAAGTAAAGGAACAACGGTTGATAAGTCTGAAATATCATCCCAATTGATAATAATACCTGCTGCTTTCGCCATGGCAACGATATGCATGGTTAAATTAGTTGAACCGCCTGTCGCAAGCAGTGCAACTAAACCATTGACAATTACTTTTTCGTCGACCATTTTACCAACAGGCATATAATTTCCTGATTGGTTGGTAAGGCGAGTAATCTGTTTAGCGGCGGCATTAGTTAATTCAAAGCGTAATGCGGTTTCAGGATGAACAAAAGCCGCACCAGGTAAATGTAACCCCATTAATTCAATCACCATCTGGTTACTATTGGCTGTACCATAAAAAGTACAAGTCCCGCTGGTGTGGTAAGAGGCTGATTCTGACTCCAGTAAATCTTCACGCGAAGCTTTACCTTCCGAGTAAAGTTGGCGGATACGCACTTTTTCTTTATTGGATAATCCCGATGGCATCGGGCCTGCTGGCACAAAAATAGCTGGTAAGTGACCAAATGTTAATGCACCAACAAATAAACCAGGCACGATTTTATCGCATATGCCAAGATATAGCGCACCATCAAACATATTATGTGAAAGTCCAACGGCAACCGACATCGCGATCACATCACGGCTCATTAATGATAGTTCCATTCCCGGTTCGCCTTGTGTCACACCATCGCACATTGCTGGCACACCACCTGCCATTTGCCCAACGGCGCCGACCTCGTGCAATACTTTGCGAATTTGTTCTGGATAAAATTCGTAAGGCTTGTGCGCTGAAAGCATGTCGTTGTAAGAACTAATAATACCAATGTTGCTTTTTAAGATATTTTTTAGATCCTTTTTATCATCAATACAACAAGCAGCAAAACCATGCGCTAAATTGCTACATGGCAAACTAGATCGCGTTACTTTTTTACTCATAGCATGTTCTATTTTTTGTAAATAAGCAGCACGAGAAGCCTTAGAACGCTCAATAATACGTTGGGTTACAGCTTGGACAGTCGGATTCACATTAACCTCTTTTTATTTCGCTTATATTTTTATTTTTATATTTTTTTACAATGACATATTGTGCGTATGACTTGTTCAGTATCGCGCACAACCTCTTTTAATGGTTGTTCAATGTTAATATTGTAGACATCTTTTTCATCGGCTGTTGGTTCTTCTAGAGTATCAAATTGCGATTGAAGCATGCCTGATTTTTGGTAATGTCCTTTACGTTTCGCTAAACGTTCAGCAATGACATCATAGCTGCCTTTTAAATAAATAAAATGTATGTTTTCGTTTTCACCACGGATAATATCTCGATATTTTCGCTTTAATGCCGAACAGATAATAATTGAAACATCATTGACATTACTCATTGCAAATGCAGCATTACTGATTAAATTAAGCCAAGGCATTCGATCTTCATCATTTAATGGTGTACCACTACGCATTTTTAGAATGTTAGTCTTTGGATGTAAAAAATCGCCATCTAAAAAAGCAGCCTCTAGGTTGTACGCCACTTGTTTGGCAACCGCTGATTTACCGCAACCTGATACACCCATTAATACAAAAACGTGTTTATTTTTTTTAGTCATTGTTAATCCTTAGTACACCTTGATTGTTACGGGTAACATTCTTACATGCTCATTTTTTTTTGCAATCTAAAAAAGTGTCTTTTGTGATCTGGATCAGATTTTATTTTTAATTCTTAAATAGATAGTTATTTATTTGTTGATCTTTACAGTGAAAAATAGATTTCGATCACAAAAATATAAAATCCTATTTGCTTTTTAATTCGAAAGAAAATAACCTTTCGATAAGGTTTTTGTTTTCGAAAATAATGATTTAAAACCTTACATAAAAAACAATAGTGGAGAACAATGATGAATAAATGTCAGCTTTTTTTCGAAGACAATCTTAAGTTTAACAATGAATTAGAGACATTAACTTATATTAGCGAGCAATTACAACAAAAGGGGATTGTCAAAGAAAGTCATTTGCAAGCTTTAATTGAACGGGAAGCATTATTCCCAACAGGCATTAATTTTGATGGGTATGCTGTGGCAATTCCGCATTGTGAAGCAAAGCATGCTAATACACCAGCAATCTTTATTATTCGGACTCAAACACCGGTTGCTTTTCATCGAGCCGATGATGACAGCACCGTTGAAGTTTCACTGATTATTTCACTTGTTGTTACTGCACCAGAAGATCAAATTGAACTATTAAAAGCACTTTTTTCAAATTTACAAAATGAAGAATTCTATCAATTTTTATTAAATGCTCCACAAAATGAAATAGAGGGGCATTTTAATAACGTAATATTTAATCAATAAGTTTCAGGAGGCATTATGAAAAAAAAGATTATTGTTGCTTGTGGCGGTGCGGTTGCAACATCAACGTTGGCTGCAGAAGAGATAAAAGAGTTGTGTAGCGAAAATAATATTCAACTTGACCTTATTCAATGTCGTATTAATGAAATTAATACGTTTATTGATGATGTTGATTTGATTTGTACTACAGCCAGAATAGATCAACATTTTGGGGATATTCCAATTGTTCATGGCATGCCTTTTGTATCTGGCGTGGGTATCGACCAGTTAAAAGAAAAAATTTTATCTATTCTAAAAGGATAAATCTATGTTTACTGAAATAATGCAGTACATTTTGGATCTTGGTCCATCGGTGATGTTACCCATTGTAATTATCTTATTTTCGTTAGTATTAAGAATGAAAGTAGGTGATGCATTAAAAGCTGGGATTCATATAGGAATAGGGTTTGTTGGTATCGGTCTAGTTGTTGGCTTATTAACCAGTTCGGTTGGGCCGGCAGCTCAAGCGATGGCCGAGCGATTCGATATTAGTCTAAATGTTATTGATGTCGGTTGGCCGGGGGCAGCACCTATGACTTGGGCATCACAAATTGCTTTAGTTGCCATTCCTATCGCAATTGTAGTGAATATTATTATGTTAGTTTTAAGGTTAACTCGAGTAGTTAATGTGGATATTTGGAATATCTGGCACATGACCTTTACCGGCGCGCTTGTTTACATTGCAACCGGTTCTTACTGGCTTGGTATTGTAGGTGTTATTGTTCATGCCATTATTGCTTATAAACTGGGTGATTGGTTTGCCAAAGATACCAAAGATTTTTTTGAGCTTGACGGTATTGCGGTTCCTCATGGTACGTCTGCATATTGTGGTCCAATTGCTGTTTTTGTTGATGCTGTCATTGAAAAAACGCCAGGCATTAATAAGATTAATTTTAATGCTGTTGATATGCAAAAAAGGTTTGGTGCGTTTGGTGAACCTGTCACCGTTGGCTTATTTATGGGAATAATATTAGGTTTATTAGCTGGGTATGGTGTGAAAGAAACGCTACAACTAGCGATTCAAACTGCGGCGGTCATGTTATTAATGCCACGCGTGATTAAACCTATTATGGATGGATTAACACCGCTCTCTAAACAAGCACGTAAACACTTGCAATCAAAATTTGGTGGGCAAGATTTTCTTATTGGTTTAGATCCTGCATTGTTATTAGGGCATTCAACGGTAGTATCGGCGAGTTTAATTTTTATTCCATTAAGTATTTTTATTGCCATCATCCTGCCAGGTAATGAAGTTTTACCTTTTGGTGATCTGGCAACTATTGGCTTTTTTATCGCAATGGGGGTTGCGGTTCATCAAGGTAATCTGTTTAGGATCATTGTTTCAGGCTCTATTATTATCGCCATTACGCTTTGGATTGCCACTCAAATGGTTCCATTGACCACTCAACTAGCCATTAATGCAGGCACGATGACTACGAGTAATGACGTTTCGGTTGGTGCAATGGATCAAGGGGGAGCGCCAATTACTTATCTTATGGTTCAGTTGGTCAACTTGAAACAACCCATTGGTTTTGCCCTTATTGGATTGTTTTACCTTTTCTGCTTATTTTTGACATGGAAACGTGCCCAAAAATACCAGTTATTTCTGAAAAATCAGCCATTAGCTCAAGAAGATGGAGTAATAAAATAATCCCAAAATAGTCATCAAAAAAATCAATCAGAGTGCTTTCACTCAGTAACGAGTGAAAGCAATACATCAACGTAATTTGTTTACCAATAAAGGAAAATAACATGAAAGCGGTTGTTGTTAATGAAGGGGGAGCTTTATCTATACAGAATATAGAAATGCCCAAAATAACATCCCCAGATCAAATTTTAGTTAAAGTGGCTTATTGTGGATTATGTGGTTCAGATATTCCGCGTATATTTCACCATGGTGCTCATTTTTACCCGATTACACTTGGTCATGAATTTAGTGGCACCGTAGTGGATACGGGGCATGGCGTGACTGAGTTTGACAATGGTGATTTAATCTGTTGCGTACCATTATGGCCATGCTTCAAATGTGATGAATGTCAAAAGTATTACTACTCACTCTGTAAAAATTACACTTTTGTTGGTTCAAGGATAGTCGGTGGCTTTGCGGAGTATATTGTATTAGATAAGAAAAATGCATTTAAATTACCTAAAGGTATCAGTCCGCTTGAGGGCGCCTTTTTTGAACCCATGACCGTTGGGATGCATGCATTGCTATTGGCTGATGGGTGTGAGAGCAAAAATGTTGTCATCGTTGGCGGTGGCACAATTGGATTACTTGCTATGCAATGTGCCAAGGCAATGGGGGCGAAATCAGTTGTAGTGCTTGATATTAACCAGCATCGCCTCGATCTAGCCAAACAATTAGGAGCCGATGCGGTATATCATTCTCAAGATCTTAGCGCCGAAGCAATTTACCAAGCTTTATTTTCATCTCGCTTTGATCAAATTGTATTAGAAACGGCGGGTTCACCCGTTACGGTCAACTTAGCTATTGAAATTGCAGGGCCTAGAGCGAAGATAGCCTTGGTGGGTACACTTCATCATGATATTACACTTCCAGAAAAAACATTCGGACTGATTTTACGAAAAGAGTTACAAATTTTAGGCAGTTGGATGAACTATTCCTCACCATGGCCAGGTAAAGAGTGGCAATTAGTGAGTCAGTACTTTATGGATGGAAAAATTAAACTTGATGAACTGATTGCAGGCATGGGTGACTTTGATTCATTTATTAAACAAGTGACTGCCTTAAATGGTCGCTCTATGAATGGCAAAATTTTATTAAATTGCATGTAATTATTTTGATTTAAGTCAGCCATAGAAAATGAAACCTTATCTTTTGATTATGTTTGTTATACACTGCTAAAAAATTTTCGGAAAAGGAAATATTATGAATGCAAGTGAAAGACGACAACAGATAGTAGAACTTCTTAATATGAAAGGAACGGTATTAGTTTCTGATTTGTCGGAACAGTTCAATGTTTCGGAAGTCACAACTAGAACCGATCTGAGATTGCTAGAAAAACAAGGAGTGCTAACACGATTTCATGGCGGAGCAACCAAAATGATGAATAACGGTGACTTAAAATCATTTAAAGAACTGCAATTAGAAGAACGTTATCAGCGATTTATAGAAGCTAAAAAACGTATTGCAATTGAAGCGGTTAAACATGTTAAAGAAGGTGACACTATTATTTTAGATAGTGGTAGTACCACCATGTTGATAGCTGAAGAACTCGTAAAATTGAAGCATATAACTGTGATTACCAATAGTCTTACTTCTGCATTTATATTATCAGACAATAGTGACATTATGCTATTTATGTGTGGTGGTACACTTAGACATAAAACGCGTTCTTTTCATGGAAAAATTGCTGAGCAATCGTTAACTGGCATCTCTGCTGATATTTTGTTTGTTGGTGCAGATGGAATCGATGCAAAAAGAGGAATAACAACGTTTAACGAAGGTTACACTATCAGCAGTGTTATGGCTAATGCCGCTAAGAATGTGATTGCCGTGCTCGATTCATCAAAATTTGGTCGTAATGGTATTAATGTTGTGTTACCACTTAGTCAACTCAATACCATTATTACCGATATTGATGTTGACAGTAGCTGTAAACAAGAATTTGTGGCAAAGGGTATTAAATTAATAACGGTTTAATATTTGTGCTTACACGCGTATGTTTTTTTAATATTTTAATTGGTCATAAAAGTTTTTACTTCTAGCCAAGTCCATTTAATGATAGTGATCATTTAAGCTTGTTGTTTCTCCCAACGATATGAATGCGTAGGTGAGAATATGATATTAACAATTACGATGAACCCTTCGGTGGATATATCGTATTCATTAAATAAATTAGTGATTAATGATATTAATCGAGTTTCAGAGGTAAAAAAAACTGCAGGAGGTAAAGGGCTTAATGTAACTCGAGGCATTAAATACTCAGGTATTCCCGTTCTTGCCTCCGGCATTATTGGTGGAACAACGGGCGAGTATATTCAAAAACAATTAGATAACGATAATATTAATTACAACTTTTATATCACCCAACATGAATCAAGAAACTGTATTGCCATTTTACATGAGGGAAATCAAACTGAAATCCTAGAGTCAGGGCCAGTATTAGATAGCCATGATGTCAATGTTTTTCTGGAACACTACCAGAGTCTGCTTAACCAATCGCAGGTTATTGCTATTTCAGGGTCATTACCACAAGGATTTCCAGTTGGTTTTTATACTCAATTAATTGAAAAGGCAAATAAGTATAAGATCCCAGTATTGCTAGACTCATCCGGTAAAATGTTATTAAAAACGCTCGTTTCTAAAAATAAACCTTTTTTAATCAAACCCAATAAAGATGAACTACAGCAGATTCTTCAAATGGATATCGATCCAAATGATGTAACTTCATTAGTTAAAGCCGTCAATCACCCTGTACTGAATGATATTGCTTTTATCATCATCTCATTAGGCGAAAATGGCGCTTTTGCTCGTTGTCATCACCACTATTACCAAGTTTCAATTCCTAAAATTAACGTGGTGAATCCTGTTGGATCGGGGGATGTCACGTTAGCTGGGCTTGCGGTCAGCATTCATGAAAATGAAGCGGTAGAGGTAATGCTTAAACGTGCGATGACTATGGGAATGCTAAATGCAATGGAATCGCAAACCGGTTTTGTCAATATGGATAATTATGACAAGTATTATCAACACGTTAAAGTCACAAAAATCATTGCAAAATAACAGATTAATGAGGATTAAATTATGTATCTTATATCTAGTCAAGAGATGTTAAAAAAAGCTCAACGTGAATGTTATGCTGTGCCCGCATTTAATATACACAACCTTGAAACCATCCAAGTTGTTATTGATACCGCTAAACAGATGCAATCCCCCGTGATACTTGCAGCAACGCCAGCAACTTATAGTTACGCAGGAATACAGTATTTAATCAGTATTTGTGAAACAGCAGCAAGCATTCACCATTTTCCTTTTGCGCTACATTTGGATCATCATGAAAATATCAGTGATATTCAAACAAAAATAGAGGCAGGAATTAGATCGATTATGATTGATGCTTCGTATCACCCCTTTGAAGAAAACATTGACATAGTGAGTAAAATGGTTGCTTTTAGTCATAAATATAATGCCAGTGTTGAAGCCGAACTAGGTCGATTAGGCGGACAAGAAGATGATCTTATTGTCGATCATAAAGACAGCGCTTTTACCGATCCCGATGCCGCTAAAGAATATGTTGAACGAACTCGGATTGACTCTTTAGCGGTGGCAATCGGTTCAGCACATGGCTTATATAAAGGCGAGCCAAAACTGGATTTTGATCGTTTAGCAAAAATCCGCGCTAAAGTTGATATTCCTTTAGTTTTACATGGTGCATCGGGCATTCCCGAACAAATGGTTAAACAATCGATTTCTTTGGGTATTTGTAAAGTGAATGTGGCAACCGAATTAAAAATTGCCTTTTCAGATGCTTTAAAACAAGATTTTAAACTCCATCCTGATGCCAACGATCCAAGGTACTATATGCAGCCCGCAAAATCTGCCATGAAAAAAATTGTTGAAGATAAAATTCGTATTTGCGGTAGTGCAGGTAAATTATAATATGAAAGCTCAAGGCGTTGTTTTAAATTATTAGGAACGTACAATTCATGACCAGCAGTTGAGCGCTGCTGGTTAAAATGTGTTAAGTGACAGCAAGTTAAGTATTTGTAGGAATGACTTTTGTTGTTTACCGTAATTTAAAAAACGATTGTAATGCATAGACATAACGCCGTATTCCAGATGCGATATAGCGCGCCTATATCATAAAGAAAAATCACCATCACCGATTTGGTTAACCGCTTTATGATCATTCACCCTGCCATTAATTGCACCGAAAGACATTGTTAAACATTAAATAACATGCCTCCATTGAATATAAAACACGGAATACAGATAGCGTCCTTTTCTAGGTGAGTTGTGTGCTCATTATCAGATATTTACGCAATTATTCACTTTTTTAGGCTTTATTTTTGTAAAAAATATTCAGGATTTTATACCGTTTGTGATGAATTGAGACTACTATGTATCCCATTTATTAAAATGTGTGATAGTCATCGTATCAATCAAACATTTACCAAATCTGACAGCGCTCAAATGAATGGATAAATCGAATGCCTGATACGTTCATTAATGGAGATGTCGCATAATCACCAAATAATGAGCGATTCAAAAGATAAAACTAAAAGTTTAAACGATTTCCGGCAAAACGCCGTATAAGTTTTTAGAAGATTATTTTTCAGCATGAAGTGTAAACAACCCGGCGTTTATCGATAGATTATGATTTATGTTGAACGAACTCAGATTGATTCTTTAGCAGTGGCAATCGGTTTACTCAAGGTTTATATAAAGGTGAACCAAAACTGGATTTTGACCGTTTAGCAAAAATCCGCGATAAATTTGATATTCCTTTAGTCTTACATGGCGCATTGGGTATTTCTGAACAAATCCTCTATCAAATAGTTGCTTACAATACGTTATATAACTTTGATTATTAACTGATCAACATATTGTTTTTCAAGATTCCATTGCCGTGTTTTGGCATGAATAGATTCATAGTAAGCATTGAAATCATGATTAAATATGGCTTACTATGAATGATTTATTGTTTATTTAATGATACCGTCCATCACCTGTTTAAACGTTGAAAAAGAACAGAAACCCTTCTCATTAGTTGGACAGTTTGTCATGGTTAACGTAACTTTTTGCGGTGGATTATTACGATTTAATGGTGATAAATTGCGAATTTGTTCTGTGGATTGGTAAAAGTATTCAATTTTCATTAAATGCTCACCACTACGATTATCACGCCATTTTTGAAATACAACTTTACCACCGATCGGAGTGGTCTCAAATTGATTAGGCAAGTGATAAGATTGAATTTGCATAGTGGAAAATAACGAAGCGATATTAGAATCGTGTCCCACTAAAAGAGTGAATTTAGTTGTACTTTCATTATTAGCAAAAGCTTGATTAATATAATTAACTAAATTGGCAGCAACATGTTTTGCCACGATAGGTGAGCCAAATAGTACAGTATTATAATTCTCTTTGATAGCAACAAGTTGTTTAAACTGTTGTTCATCTTTTATTTTACCCCAGGCAACTTTTTTTAAAGGTACGCCTTCATAATATTGTAAAATGAAGGCATCGGCAATTGATGTACCTGTGCGCAATGGTCCAGTGATTCCAGGTTCTTTTCCTTTCTCTATTATTAACTCTGTTGGTAAAGCAACAAAATCGCACTGTTTGTCATTTATGCAATTAGTTGATTTTTGATAATCAATTATCTTAGCCATATTCTGATATGCGTTGTTAAGTTTTTTATTTAAGCCGGTAATACCATTTACATTCGCATTTTGATTAATTGAAGCAATAGCAGCCTGTTTAAATTCAACACTATCATCTCTAATTACAGGGAAAAACAATGGATCCATCTGTCCAAGTTTTTCTTTATGAACGATCGGAAAAATACATCCTGGGAAGGCACCAACAATAAAAAACTGACCTGTTGCAATAGTTCGTTGAAGACTATTAGTATAAATATAAACATCTTTTTCGTTTGGACACTTATCGGCGGTTAATAATTTATTGTCGGCTAACCATTCACTAAAATAGTGGCCAAAATAGCTTTCTAATGCCCCTCCTCGTGTCGTTAAATAACTGGCCGGCGTATCCCACTGTGGCCATTGATTGGGTGTAATTTTTCCTAGAGTACTTGTTGGACTCGCTAACGGAGCACGTAAACCATGGCGGCTAAAAACCACTACTTGCTCTAAGGTGTAATCATCATGATTATTTGCTGCATATGTTGAAAATGACAAAAAATACGTTAAGCTTAATATGCCTGTTAATATTGTTTTTTTCATATGATTTTCCTTAAGTTACATAAAAATAATTTGATCAATTAAATATCTTATTTTTCGTATGTTTTTATTTAAATTCCTATAGATATTTTGTTTTAATGCTATTATGTATGGATAGTTTTGATTATTTTTGTAAAACGATAACTCGTGTTAAGAAATAAAGAAATAAAATTTCTATCTATAAATGATAGTGAACACAAATTTTACTCATGGAAGGTGGATATAATTAAAACTTATAGCGATTAAAATAGAAAATTGCGAGCCTTATTAAATATTCAGGAAGATTATTAATTTAGCTTAAAGAAAAGATGAATATTCGGTGATTAGTATAAAAATATAGCTAGTGATATCACAACAGTTTTTTACTGAAATGCATAGATTTCTAAAACATCTTTACAAAAAAAATCACTTTATAGCCACTTTTCCCACTCGCTCAAACAAACATCAACACACAAAATCAATCACCGTTAAATAGATAGTGAAAACGCCATAAGTTGCATGCATTTCTATTTGTGAGCGTCTATGCATGGAAAAATCACGGTAGAATGAAAATAATCAGCCGAATGTTAATCTTGTCACAAATAAACTTGGTACAAAAGCAAAATAATTACTTATCTCATTTGACCGAATATAACGAGTATGACGGAGGTTAATGTTGCTGTCTAAATTAAGATAGTCTATTCCTATCAGAAGAACAATTTAACACAACAAATTCAGTTTAATCTAATTACCTATATTGATTTAGTGATGTATTTTAATAATTACGTAATTGAATTAATTTATGAAAGAAATTGACTACTTAAAAAAAAATACGTATTTTAACTGAATTAATTAGATTATCTTTACAATGTATTAACAAGATAAAGAGTAAATATTAGCGATATTAAAATAAGGATATAAAATATGAGTATAATAGAGCCGTTTGCCGATGGTTTGTCTTTGCTAACCAGAAACACACAGCTTAATAATTACTCGCTGTCATTTGATAAGCTTGATGCCTCATCGGATATTTCGGTTTTAACACTTGAGGGCAAAGAACAATTAAATCAACCTTGGCAATATTGCATTACTTTTACTAGCTCAGATAGGCAGATATCCATTGATTCGATACTAAGTCAAAAAGCATCACTGACCTTTCATCCACAATCCTTACCATTTGAACTAACTAAAATAGATTCGCTTGCTATTCAAGATAAGCCTCGAACCATTTATGGTGTGATTACAGAATTTAGTTTTGTCTCAATGAGTGAAGAGCAAGCTCATTATCGAGTTGTTCTTGAGCCTAGAGTGTCATTACTGGCTAACCATTACCAAAGTGCCATTTACCAGAATAAAAGCGTAATTGAAGTCGTAGAAGAAGTCCTGCGTAATCATGGTTTTATCGGGATTGATTTTCGCATGGAGTTAAATGAAACCTATCCTGCGCGTGAATTTATTACCCAATGGCAAGAAAGTGATTTAACCTTTATTCAACGATTGTTAGCAGATGTCGGTATCTGGTTTTATTTTGAAACAAATCCTAAACATCACTGTGATGTGATTGTGATTAGTGATTATGAACAAGGACTTGATAAGGTTGGCAGTACGGTAATTAAGTCGCCAAGTGGTTTAAATGATAGTCATCTCCATAGTGTTTGGGATTTGCAATTCAGCAGTAAAACCAAGCCAATGCAGGTGAGTGTCAATGATTATAACTACCGGATGGCTGGTAGCCAACTTGATGACAGCGTTAATAGTCAACCCAAAGATAATACCACATACGGAAATGATTACCGCTATGAAGAACATCATAAAACGCTGGGTGATGTGCGGAGCGTTGAAAGTGGCAAATGGTATGCGCATATACGCCATCAGCAACATATTAGCGAACAACTTATTATTTATGGCAAATGTAATGATTATCAGTTAGCACCGGGACAACATCTGATTATTGAAAGCTGTCCGATTCAGGATATCAAAGACGGAATAGTGATTGTTTCAACTCATAGCCATGAGGATAGAAACGACTCATACCAAACCGATTTTACAGCAATACCATTTAACGTACTTAAACCTTATCGCCCTGCGCCATTACCGTGGCCACAAGTGAGCGGTACACTACCTGCAAGGGTAACTAGCCCGGATAACGACACTTACGGTTATATTGATACGCAAGGACGCTATCGGATTAAATTTAACTTTGACTTAAAAAACTGGAACAAAGGCGAAGAAAGCTTATGGGTAAGGCTTGCTAAACCTTATTCTGGGGACACGTATGGTTTTCATTTTCCCCTTATTGATGGTACCGAAGTTGCTGTAGCCTTCACTAATGGTAACCCCGATAGACCCTATATTGCCCATGCGATGCATGATAGTACGCACCCTGATCATGTCACCACCATTAATAAACACCGCAATGTGATAAGAACGCCCGCCAATAACAAATTGCGTATGGATGATAAGCGAGGACAAGAACATATCAAACTTGCCACTGAATATGGTAAAACCCAGCTTAACATGGGACACTTAGTTGATAGTGAAAAAAAGCAGCGGGGTGAAGGGTTTGAACTACGTACTGATGAGTGGGGAGTAATACGAGCAGGTAAAGGCGTTTATGTAACATCCTATAAGCGTGAGGGTAACCAAGGTGTCAAAAAAGCGAGTTTAAATGATGATGAAACAGCAATGTTATTAAAAACAGGTTTGAGTGTATCTAATCGCCTATCCAAACGTTCAGATAGTCACCGAGCAGGTAAATTGGAGGGTGCAGATAGTTTTAATATGTTTGTCAGTTATACGGCAACACAGACCGATATCAAGTTATCATTTACGCAACCAAGTATGGTGTTATCCAGTCCTAAAGGCATAGCCTCTGTGACACCAGATAGTATTTATCAATTTGCTGAGAAAAACATTTTATTGACTAGCAAACATGATACTAATATTGCAGCCAATAATTCAGTTCATGTTAGCGCAACTAAAGATTACTCTGTCTTTGCCAAAGAAAATATCAAACTATTTAGTGGTGAAGCAAAAGTCCAACTGCAAGCCCACAATGGTGATATAGAGTTAATAGCTGATAAGTCACTAAAAATGATCAGTAACGACGATAAAATTAATATTAATGCTAAAAAAGAAATAACTATTGCATGTGGTGGCGCTTATATTCGTATTGCTGATGGCAATATTGAGTTTTATGCACCTGGTATAATTAAGCATGGTGCACAAGCATTTCCATATTCTGGTCCACAAAAAATGTTACCAACACTTTATTCATTCCCAAAACAGCAACTCCAAGCACCTTATATCAAACAATTTATATTGGTTGAAGATGGCACAGACAAACCAATCATCAACCGAGAATATCAAATAGTAAACAAAGATAATCAAGTTATTGCTGAAGGTAGAACCGATGCTCAAGGTAAGGCTCAAATTGTGACATCTGGATATGAAGAAGACGAAGTTATTTTTAAATATAAATAATTGATGGATAATTGTTTATGAGTGATTGGAGTGAATTCACAACTGCTATTATGAGTAATATTGTCTCTTATGAACCCTTGTACTACATATGCAGACGAAAAAGATGGCTATATACAACTTAAATGGAACCGTATAGGCAGAAAGTTCCATTTGTTTTTATTGAAAGTGATGGTATTTTTTCTAAGGCACTATACTGGCCTGAAATCTTCTATAAGGATGAAAAAATTATTGATCAACACATAAAAAAGGCTAGAGAAGAATATAGAACCGAAGCAGCAATAATTCAGCTATGAAATGTTAAATCTGCAAGGTTATAGGGAAAGTTATGGTAGATGGTCAGTTAGTCTTCCTGTTATAAACTTAAAGCAACGAACTCAACCACTAAATAGCCTATTATGTTGGAATATTATAGATGATAGATTGTTAAATGGTGCTTCTAAGACAAGAATAGAAAAAAGTTATCTACATTTTGCGATCACACTATAGCACTCAAAACGATAAAAAATAATAACCAAACTAAGGAAATTTATAAAAAATGAAATATAAATCGGTCGATAGATTTGAGTCAAAAAAATAAATTTTAGAAATTGAATGGGATTTTAAATAAATTATAAAATTTAAAGGAAATAAAATCATGAAAGGTGTAATACGGCTAGGTGATAAGACAAGTCATGGTGGGCAAGTTATTTCTGCTTCTACAAAACTCATTGTATTTACAAAAGGTGTTGCGCGTGTTGGTGATCTGGTGAGCTGTCCAATAACAGGGCATGGTATTAATCCAATAATTGAAGGTGATCCGCTATTTATTGAGGATGGTAAACAAGTCGCCTTTCATGGACATAGATCAGCATGTGGCTGTGCACTAATTTCATCATTAACTAATTTTGGTAAAAATAATTAATGGCTATTGATTTAAATTTACTTCCACAACCACTAGTTTTAAAAAAAGGTTTATCTCGCCTATTTTGGTTTATCGCTTTAATTGTATTTATTGTTATTGGACTACTTTTTATCTACGCAAGACAACTTAATAGCAATTTAACATTAAAACATCTTATTATTAGTATTACTTTTTCAGTTATAAGTTGGTTAATATTATTTTGTATATGGTTATTTATTCGAGGGTGTAATGAAGCCTATGTTGAAATTTGGAATCAATTAAGAGAAGAACGAAAACAACAACTCATAGAGTATGGTCAAAGACCGTTGTATGTTATTTTCCAACAATTGATATCTGAATTTGGTGATGATAATCATGCGCAAGCGCTTGTAGGTGGTCTAATGTCACTCGAGGCGAGAACCAGTAATTTTTCAAATTCTTATGAAAACCCAATCATTTATTCAAAATTTCCATTTAATGATTTAAAACCTAACGATTTTAATCAAAAAATAGATAATTTATTTGATAATTTGCAAAAGACATTATTGATATTAAACAATAACGCTTTTAATGACGTTCAAAAACATATCCGCCTATTTATTGATGTACCCATATTGGCCGAGGATATTAAAAAAATTTGGGAATATAAATTAGGGAAAACAAGCTTATTTGATTCTTGGCAGGTGATTGATGCAAAACAAAGTACTGTTTTTATAGATGGTTGGTTAGATGATTTGGCAAATGATGATCATTTACTATGTTGTATCAGTGTGCATTTATTTGATAGCCCTGTAGTGTATAGCGCTGAAGCTATGACAAGTATGATTTTTTTAGGCAAGAATCTTATTAACAAACAAAATACTATTCAATATATACAAAAAAGTAAATCGGTGGTTGTTGCCTTGCATCGAACTGAAGAAAGCGAAAAACTTGATTATGTTCTTGAGCATGCTGAGTTATGGGGAAAATTAAACAATGATGAACGCAGCAATAAAGCGCCGTTAGATGCTATTTGGTTATCGCAACTATCACCAGAAGTAAATGTTAATGTTTTATCACGATATATTGATAAGCAGTGTTCAGTGAAAAATATTTATAATATTGCTACATCATTTGGTATATCAGGTGAATGTGATTACTGGGTTGCATTAGCTTTTGCGATGGAATATGCCACTCAAATTGACAATAAACAGATGGTAATTGGTGAGAAAAAATCATATTTTAACGCTACTATTCTAGATAAAATAAAAATTGGCACAGAAAAGGATGCATAATGAAAAAGATGGTACTTGGTTGGGTATTCATTTGTTATATTTTGGCTATCTGCTTTGTCGCTTCTATTTGGTTTTCTGATGACGCTTCTTTAATGACAACGCCCAAAAAAGTGGAATATTCTTTCACAATATTATTGGTAGGTATTTTTGTGAGTTGTTTTGTCATTGTATTAAAATTTATCATCAATTGTATCACTTATGACATATTTAAAAGTGAAGAAAAAAACTATTTTGTGAAAAAACAGAAATGAAAAATTTCTTATGCCAATAAGATCAATATTGTTGTGCATTATTATTTTCTAATGTTGAAAAAGCGTTAAAACCATCTAACTTAAGAGTGCCTCACGCTCTTAAAACGGAGTTTACCAATTTAAGTGACGATATAATTATTTAATTAAAGCCGAGCAGGTTAAAAAATGCGTTCATCAATGATATAGAAGGAAACAACGAATTATTTATTCCCTCTGCAGTTTATTTTTTAGTCTTGTTTTTTGCCTGTCTTCTATTATTACTTTATTTGCCGTTAATTATATTGAATTAAAGAAAATATTATCAATAATTGTTTTAAGTACTTTTTTATCGATGATTGCAGTTTGTATTCCTCTTTATTTTAAAATTCAGCGTTATCAAGAAGAGTTTGATGAAATTTGGTTTGAATCGTTTAGAGGATAACTTAAAGGTAGTTTGTGTGGGGAGTAAGTAATGTGAGTTGCTGTGTGAATGGTATTTCACTGGGCACGGTAATCTGGTTTTTGGAATTGGACAAGTGACGTTAGTTAGCCTCAGCTTTATAAAGTCATTGTTGTGATACTCTAAAAAGGGCGTACCAACTATAAATTTAACCCTCGGTGAACATTCATCGAGGGGTGTAAAAAATCGATGTGATGTGGTATCAATTTTTTACTGAAACGTAGGTATTATCTGAAACTTTCTGACAAAAAATTAGTTTTTTGCTGTCTTTTTTACTCGTTCAACAAACATCATCACGACAAAAGCAATCACCGTTAAATAGATGATGTAAGCCCCATAAGTTGCTAACATATCAATTAGTGAACGCCCACGCATGGCAAAATCACGGAAAAATCGAAATAACCAAACTAATGGAAACGCGTGGCTAACGTAGTATGTCCAAATTGGCATAATACCTACTGCCATTGTTGATCCTCCCATAATAAATCCCGGTGGAACTAAGAAGATCATTCGACTTGCACCTTCGCCCGGATTAGTTGTTGTCCAAGAAAGTAAAAAGGCTAACCAACCAAAGGCAAGTCCTGTCATAAATACACTCGGCACAAAAGCAAAATAGTTACCTTCAAAACGTAGTTGCCCAAATATTACCAGTATGGCGGTAATAAGGGTTAATGCGGTTGTGTAAAATAGTGCATAAGGAATCGTTCTTGCTAATAGAGATAAGAAGCCTCTTTCTATGGCTATTTGCCACATACCGGTGACTTTTAATCGGCCAATAATCATCAATGAAGTTAACCCATAAGTCAGTGATGAGAAAAAGTAAACAAAATAAATAATTGTCGAAATTGTCGATGAACTTGCAGGGTTAAACAGATATCGTGTTTTAAGTTGCATGGGTGATAAAGTGGCTTCGATCCCTTCTTTGCCAAGTCCTAATGCGGCAACTTTACCTACACTTAATTCTGCACCTAATTCAGGAATATATTCATTAAGGCTTTGCATTACTTTAGCATTTTGTGCATCATTGGTATCATCAGCAAAATAACCCAAACGGACAGTTTGATCGCCTTTCTTTACGCTTTTTTCTAAGCCTTTGGGAATATATAAAACGCCTAAATTACGGTCATGTGAAACTAATGTTATGGGGTTTACTGGCGATCTTATCACTTCCGTCACTTCAATGTAAGGCGATGTATTGACTTTACTAATTAATTCTGTCGAATAATTTGAACCGTCAAGATCAATCACCGCAATTTTACCTTCAAATACGGCTCCGTGGCTTAATACGATTGAAAATACTAGCGAAACAATTGCCGCTAAGCCAAGCGAAACTTTATAATAAGGGATAAAGTGACCTGACAACATGGCGTCAAGTTCTTCGAGTATAGATTTAATGATGTTTTGCATCATTGATCCACCTCGAGCGTCATTCCGGTTAATAGTTTTGGAATCGATTCTATATAAATTCTGACTTGATAAGAGGTTAGATCGGCTTGGCCGCGTTCTCGTGTCATACGTAAATCGGCAAATGATGGCGCAGCGGTGGCAAAGCGAACTTTACCTTTTACTTCTTTATTCAACGCAATCACATTAGCGGTGACAGTGGTGTCAGGTTGATAATCATTCACCATTTTTTCATTCACATAAATGTCGATATATTTACGGTTAGTCTCTAACAATACTGCGGGCGCGCCGTTGGGTACCATTTCGCCATCTTCAAACATTAGTTTTAATATTTTTCCATCTTCAGGTGCTATTAATGTTAGTCGTTCATAATTGAGTTGTAACTGTTTTAATTCAGCTTCGCCTTGCGCGAGTTGTGCTTTAAGCTGTGCTAATTGATTTTGGCGGTTTTGCAGTTTTTGTCGTGCAATTAAGATGGACTGTAATGTCATGCCGGTTGCATTTTGTGTTTGTTCAAATTGGCTGATTTGTTCTGGTGTTGCGCCAATCATTAAAGTCGATAATTGGCTTTCAATTTGCACAACTTGCATTTTGGCATTAATAAATGCATTACGTGCATTATCAAGTTGTGACTGTGAGTTGCCACCTGTTTTTCGTAATTGGGTTTGGCGATCAAATTCAGTCTTCGCTAAATTTTGAGCAGATTTTGCTGCTTCTAAATTGGCTTGTACTTCTTCAATTTTGCGCCAAGTTGTTAATTCTGAAAGGTTAGTCTCGTTTTCCGTAATTTCAATGGCTGCTTGTTCTTGATTGACTGCTGCTTTTTGACTATCCACTAAAGCTTGTAAGCGATCGATAGCCAGCTTGGTATCGATATCTTCTAATTGCATTAATCGATCCCCTTTTTTAACCATTTGTGATTCTTGCACAAATCGCTGGGTGACTTTTCCGCCAACATTTTGAAAGGCAATATTTATCTCATCAGCGGTTAATACGCCAGATTTAATGCTTTTGGCAACAGATACCGCATCATTTCTTGAACCTACAAAAATTAAAAAGGAACCAAAAATTAGCAGAAGTAAAAAGGTAACAGGGATTTTGACATTTTTTTTCATATATAGCTTATTTTCCATTTATTTAGTCAGCTAAGTATTTAAGTAAAAAGAAAGACTTTAATTATTTAAATCATTTATTTTCTTAATAATTTGCGTAACATCGCGATTAAAGACTCTTGTTCTTGCGAATTTAATACCTGCGCAAAAGCGCGAATCGATTTAAGGTGGTTAGGTAATGCCTCTTGAATCAGCTTTTCACCTGCATGCGTTAAAGTAATTAGGCGAGCACGCCCATCTTCACCACTTTTTGTCATCGAAATTAAAGGCTCAGGAGCTGTCAGCATTCGTTTAACCATGACTGATACCGTCGCCGGTGTTACGCCAATGCGTATAGCAAGATCACTGGCGCAGGTTTCACCTTCGGAAAACAGTGACATCAATAAGGCAAATTTCCCCTCAGAAACGCCGTAATCTTGATCTAATTGTGCATAGATATTCGTGCGAATGAGATCGGCTGTTGTGATTAAACTTAAAACCAGATCAACACCAGAAACATCAACGATGTCATCATTAAATCTTTGTGCACGCGCTAAGGTCTCACGTGAAGGAAGTTTTCTTGAATTGTAATTCAATTATCATTACTCAATTTATTTAGTCGGCTAATTATACAAATTTAATTTTAATTAGCAATTATTTTAAGTTGTTTTTTCAAGTTTGATATTTAAGTAAATAAGGTTAAATACTACTAAAGTGGTAATCCTTGAGGGTAATTATATTCTATACAAAGTTCCATACAATGTTAATAAGTTAAGAATTAATCAATTTGATATTAAATATAAGTGGAGTTTTTGTATGAGTAAAACCAACCTCGTGATCATTGGTAATGGGATGGTTGGGCATCGTTTTGTTGAAGAATTGATCGATAAAATGCAGCCCAATCAATTCAATATTACTATTTTTTGTGAAGAGACACGTCTTGCCTATGATCGGGTGCATCTTTCTTCTTATTTTTCTGGTCATACTGCCGAAGCACTTTCTCTAGTTCGCGAAGGATTATACGAAGAGAATCATATTAAGGTTTTACTTAATGAACGGGCTATTTTAATCAATCGTCAGCGTAAGGAAGTTCATTCTCAACAAGGTCGAATTGTTGCTTATGATAAATTGATTATTGCGACAGGATCTTATCCTTGGGTGCCGCCGATTAAAGGTGCTGAGGGTTCTGATTGTTTTGTTTACCGTACGATTGAAGATCTTGATGCCATTCGCCAATGTGCGAAGCGTTGTAAAAAAGGCGCTGTTGTGGGCGGTGGGTTGCTAGGGCTTGAAGCTGCTGGCGCTTTAAAAAACTTAGGTATGGAAACGCACGTGGTTGAGTTTGCTCCAGTGCTTATGGCTGAACAGCTTGATGTACAGGGAGGAGAACAATTACGTCGTAAAATTGAGGAGATGGGGGTAGGGGTTCACACCAGTAAAAATACCCAAGAAATTATTCATACCCCTGAAGGTAAAATCATGCAATTTGCAGATGGTTCTTCACTTGAAATCGATTTTATTGTTTTTTCAACCGGCATTAGAGCAAACGATAAATTAGCTCAAGAATGTGAGTTAGAAATCGGTCCTCGTGGTGGGATTGTGATTAATGATTATTGCCAAACATCGGATTCGGATATTTATGCTATTGGTGAATGCGCTTGTTGGCAAAGCAAGGTTTTTGGTTTGGTTGCGCCAGGCTATAAAATGGCTCAGATTGCTTTAGCGCATTTAATGGGCCAAGCTGATAAATTTGAAGGTGCCGATATGAGCGCCAAGCTAAAACTAATGGGTGTCGATGTTGGCAGTATTGGTGATGCTAAAGCGAAAACCGTGGGTAGTCGTAGTTATGTTTACTTAGATGAGACAACGCCAGTTTATAAAAAATTAATTGTTTCGGGTGATAATAAAAAACTCTTGGGTGCGGTATTGGTCGGCGATACGTCGGATTATAGTAATTTATTACAATTAATGCTTAATAATATAGATCTCCCCGAACATCCAGATACGTTGATACTACCAGCACATGCAGGCGCAAAACCCACTATGGGCGTTGATGCGCTTCCTGATTCAGCACAAATTTGTTCTTGTTTTGATGTGACTAAAGAAAAAATTATTCATGCGATTAATGCGGGTTGTCATACAGTTGCAGCCATTAAGGCAGAAACAAAAGCTGGAACGGGATGCGGCGGCTGTATCCCATTAGTTACGCAAATTCTTAATTTGGAACTAGCTAAACAAGGGATCGAGGTCAGTGATGCCTTATGTGAACATTTTAAATACTCGCGCCAAGAGTTATATCATTTAATTCGTGTTGAGGGTTTAAAGTCATTTGATCAAGTGATTAAAAAACATGGTAATGGCTACGGTTGTGAAGTTTGTAAACCTACAGTTGGATCGTTATTAGCTTCGTGCTGGAATGATTATATCCTTAAAGATAATTTGATTCCTTTGCAAGATAGTAATGATATTTTCTTAGGTAATATTCAAAAAAATGGGACTTATTCTGTGATTCCCCGCAGTGCAGGTGGCGAAATTACACCAGAAGGATTAATTGCCATTGGTCAAATAGCTAAAAAATATCAACTCTATTCTAAAATTACCGGATCACAGCGTATTGGTCTATTTGGTGCACAAAAAGATGATCTGCCTGTTATTTGGAAAGATCTAATAGCAGCAGGGTTTGAAAGTGGTTATGCTTATGCCAAAGCGTTAAGAATGGCAAAAACCTGTGTGGGTAGCACTTGGTGTCGATTTGGTGTAGGCGATAGTGTGGGATTGGGGGTAGAACTCGAAAACCGCTATAAAGGCATTCGTGCACCACATAAATTTAAACTAGGTGTATCAGGTTGTACGCGTGAATGTGCCGAAGCTCAAGGTAAAGATATTGGGGTGATTGCCACTGAAAAGGGATGGAATCTTTATGTCTGCGGTAACGGGGGAATGAAGCCTCGTCACGCCGATTTACTTGCTGCGGATCTCGATAAAAACACACTAATTCAATTTATTGACCGTTTTTTGATGTTTTATATTCGTACTGCAGATAAGTTACAACGAACGTCAGTGTGGCTTGAAAACCTAGAAGGTGGTATTGATTATTTACGCAGTGTCATTATAGACGATAAGTTAGGTGTTAATGCAGAGCTAGAAAGTGAGATGGCACGCTTACGTAAATTAATGGTATGCGAATGGAAAGAAACGGTTGAAAATAATGCAAACCAAATTCGATTTGCGCATTTTATTAACAGCAGCAAACGTGATGAGAATGTCCAAATTGTATCTGAACGCGATCAGCATCGACCCGCGACAGCAGAAGAACGTAAAGTAATGATAGGGGAATAATATGAATCAATGGATAACTATTTGTAAACTTGATGATATTTTGCCAGGCACTGGTGTCTGTGCTCTTGTCGGTAATGATCATGTTGCTATCTTTCGTCCTTATAATAATGCTGAGCTTTATGCGATTAGTAATATTGATCCCTTCGCTAAGGCAAGTGTTTTATCTCGTGGCATTATTGCGGAGCATGAAAATCAGTTATGGGTGGCAAGCCCGCTGAAAAAACAACGTTTTCGCTTAAAAGATGGCTATTGTTTTGAAGATGAACAATACTCGATCGCTCATTATGAAGTCACCGTTAATGACGATGGGATGGTACAAGTAAAGTCGCACTAAACCTATTGTTAAAAGGATAAAGTGGTTATGTATACTGAAACAATTAATAAATGTGCAGCCAATGCTGCGCGCATTGTTCGTTTGGTAAAAACGAATCCATTTGGTTTTTGGGTAAATTCTGCTATGGCGGGGGCTTATGTAGGGCTTGGTATTATTTTAATTTTTACTTTAGGAAATCTCGTTGATCCGGCAATGAGACCGTTAGTGATGGGAGCAACGTTTGGTATTGCATTAACGTTGGTTGTGATAGCCGGATCGGAATTATTTACAGGGCATACCATGTTTTTAACGCTTGGTGTTAAATGCAAAAAAATTACCCATGCCCAAATGTGGTTGGTATTACCGCAAACATGGTTAGGTAATTTATTAGGATCAATTTTTGTAGCTGCATTGTATTGCTATGCTGCAACGCCTTTATTATCCACAGATACCAGCTTGGTTCATGCCGCAGCTTTAGCCAAAACATCGGCTACGGCGTCCGCATTATTTTTTAGAGGTGTGTTATGTAACTGGCTAGTTTGTTTAGCGATTTGGATGGCTAATCGAGTTGAAGGCTCGGCAAAATTTATTGCTATTTGGTGGTGTTTATTAGCATTTATCGCTTGTGGTTATGAACACTCGGTTGCAAATATGACGCTTTTTTCACTTTCTTGGTTTGGTCACCACAGTGATACTTATACATTAACTGGAATAGGCCATAATTTACTTTGGGTCTCGTTGGGTAATATTGTCTCTGGTGCATTATTTATGGGATTAGGATACTGGTATTCAACGCCGAAAGCAGAGCGCCCAGTATAACAACTTAATTAACAAGATGTTATTATCATAATCAACCTAGGAGGGAATGTATAGTGAATAATTCCCCTTCTCTTAAAAAGTACCAAATTGGTTAGTCTTATATTTTGTTTTCATGGTCATTAGTGATACAAAATAGTGAGGTGATTAAAAATAGAATAAGCAATAAAATTCTATTATTAAAGGTTAGGTGTTGATAAATTTTTTAAACGGATAGTGTTCTATTTTGAGGTGCTATGGATTATTTCCCCCTATTTTGTAAGTTAGAAAACCGTGATTGCTTATTAGTCGGTGGTGGTGAAGTCGCTGAACGTAAGGCTCGATTATTGCTTGAAGCAGGTGCTCGCCTTACGGTTAATGCACAAACATTTAATGAACAATTTATGTGTTGGCATGAGCAAAAACAACTTGCCCTAGTTCAAGGGGAATTTGATGCTGAATTACTTGATAATAAGTGGCTAGTCATTGCCGCCACAGATTGCCAAGAGACTAATCAAAAAGTGAGTATTGAGGCAGAAAAACGATGTATTTTTTGTAATGTTGTTGATGCTCCTAAAGCGGCAAGTTTTATTATGCCTTCGATTATTGATCGTTCTCCTATTATGGTTGCCGTCTCTTCGGAAGGACATGCCCCTGTTTTGGCCAGATTATTGCGCGAAAAACTAGAGTCTATATTACCCCAACATTTAGGTAAATTAGCTAAATATGCTGGTTATTTACGCGATAAAGTTAAACTAACCTACCAAACAATGACGGAACGACGTCGTTTTTGGGAAAGACTATTTTCGCATGATAGATTAGCTCAAGCGCTTGCTAATAGTGATTCTGATGATGTTGAAAAACTCACCAATGAGTTATTTGATACATCACTTGATGCTCGTGGCGAGGTGGTTTTAGTTGGCGCTGGGCCTGGTGATGCGGGTTTATTGACTTTAAAGGGATTACAACAGATCCAACAAGCAGATATTATTGTCTATGATAGATTGGTTTCAGATGACATTATGAATCTTGCTCGTCGAGATGCTAAGCGTGTATTTGTTGGTAAACGCGCAGGATTTCATTGTGTACCTCAAGAGCAAATAAACCAGATTCTTTTACAACAAGCGCAAAAAGGTAAACGTGTTGTACGCCTAAAAGGCGGAGATCCCTTTATTTTTGGTCGTGGCGGTGAAGAGCTTGAAACATTATTTAACGCTGATATTCCTTTTTCCGTCGTCCCGGGAATTACAGCCGCTTCGGGTTGCTCTGCCTATAGCGGAATCCCATTAACGCATCGAGATTATGCCCATAGTGTGCGTTTAATCACCGGTCATTTAAAGGATGGTAGTCGTCTTGATTGGCAAAGCCTAGCGGCTGAAAAACAAACGTTAGTCTTTTACATGGGATTGTCGCAAGCTGAAAATATTGAAAAACAATTAATTAAGCATGGTATGAATGCAAATACGCCGGTAGCCATTGTTGAAGAAGGCACTACGACAAAACAAAAAGTAGTATCGGGTTTATTATGTGATTTGGCGCAATTATCTTTGCAAGCTTGTAGCCCAAGTTTAATTATTATTGGACCAGTTGTCGCATTACGTGAAAAGCTCAATTGGTTTGCTGAACATTAATCGGAGTAGATAGGTCAGTTTTAGTTGTGCGCCATTTTGCGATTATATTTTCCCGTCATTTATAAAAGATTTAGTTGCCCACTTTAAAAGAATGGCCAATGAATAAAATATCTATAAATTTAATACGGGCATGATGCCCGCGGCAAAATATCAGGTCGGTGTATCGACATCATCCCAATCCGCATTTTCAAAGCAAGTTAACCAATTTAATGCATAATGGCGCTCTTGAATAACATCACTTATAATCGATGCGGGTGGTTGCTTATTTTTTATTCGAAAATCTGTGGTTATCCAATGTAAGCGGTAGTGCAAATCTAAAGCATCTAATAATTCACTAACAGGTCTTAAGGTTACCGTTGAAATATCTTGTTCACTATGTTGCATTCCTTCGTCCACTAACGATGAAACATCGCAAAAAGTATCAGCAAAAGGGAGCTCTGATTGCCAATTGACCGCCCATTGTAAAGGTAATAATGCTTCGTATTTCCAGGACATATCTATCACATCTTGCTCCGTTGGTTGCCCGCTATAAATAAAGTCACGTTCATTATTTGATAAAGCCGCAAACCCCATTGGGCAACGTTCTTTAAATTCCATCGGATTAATCGGATCATTATCTCGAAAACTTTCGGCTTGAATACCTGTTAACATTATCGCTAAAGTACGTTTAGCTACCTCGTCAGGCGTTCTAAGTATTACTTCGGATTCGGCAATAACTGGTGGTAAATGTGTCGGCGTATGCAAACCCAATTTTGCTAAATACTGTTCAGTTTTTGATTTGCGCTTTAATGCTTCTGGTGGGTAAGGGACAATTGCATCTAAATCCATATCACCTTCAGGATATTGCAATACATCTCCATCAGGGTTTCGAATAGTTCCATCTGGCATAAATATAATGGCATTTGCCTGCCAGCCCCAAGAGGTAAATTCATTGAAATTATCTTCTTCAATCTCAAAGGTAAATTGATGTTTAACTCGTTGGATATGGCGATACAAAGCATAACGACGTGAATTCATCTGCCCATCTCCTGCTTGCATGACATAACCGATAAAACCATCAAGGTGTTTCATCAATTCAGAATCATCTAATCCGCGATGATATAAACGTTCACAAGGGAAATCAATGGCTGGTGGATGAGTGACTGTAGAATAAGCATTGATCAATCTTGGCATTTCAAACTTTCCTATTTTAGATTTTGTGTGTTTTATGGTTATAAGTGGCGGTTATTTTTGCTTCCAATTTTATTATAGGTCATTGTACCTTTCTAGTTTTAAGTGCCATGATCCATTTGGTGTTTTGTGATTAACTTATTAAAGGTAAAGCATGAAGATTTATCTATTTTTATTTTTCAATGAATAATTTTATTCCTTACTTTGTAAATACCATACGGTCATTTCCATTCGGGATTTAAAATTAAGTTTTTTGAATATACTTTTGATATGTACTTTGACTGTGCTTTCTACGATACCAAGCTCTTTGGCAATCAATTTATTCGATAATCCTTGGACTAATAAATTAAAAATTTCATTTTCTCTTGGTGTTAACAAACTGACATCATGTATTTGCTTTGTGGTTGGTTGTACGTTATGACGCATGTAATTAAGGATAATATGTGAAATAGCATTATTCATGATTAGCTTGCCAACCGAAATCTCCTTTAGTGATGTTAAAAAGTCTTCTGGCTCCATATCCTTTAATAAGTAGCCGTCAGCACCGGTTTTTAGTGCAGTGATAATATCTTCTTTCGCATCTGATACCGTAAATATAATGATACGGCTAGCGATGTTTCTTTCTCGTAAATAGCGTAATATTTCTAGTCCATTGACATCTTGCATATTGATATCAAGCAGAATAATATCAGGATCAAGCTCTTGTGCTAGTTTAACGCCTTCTATTCCAGAGCCAGTCTCACCCACAATTTCAAAATGGTTGACAGTATTGATTAACTGTTTTACGCCATTTCTTAACATTGGGTGATCATCAATAAGAAGTATTGAGCTATTTATTTGTTCCATTTTTTACTCATCTATTGCCTTAAATGGAATGATTTTATTAGTTTTAAATGCTACCATAATTTGTGTCCCTTTGTGGGGAGTGCTATCTATTGTTAAATTACCATTTAGTGATTCAACTCTATCATGCATAATGATCAAACCATAATGATTTTCTTGTTTAATATCATTTTGTAAGCCAATGCCATTGTCTTTTATGCAAACAGAGATAATTTGATTGTCATCAATTTTTAAACTTACAATTACATGTGTGGCCTTAGCATGTTTGTATATATTATTAAGTCCTTCTCGAATAATCTGTAATAAATGAAATGCATATTTACTATTGATAATATTTAATGGTAAATGGTATTCAAACTGAATGTTGAATTGTAATTTTTGATTAAATTCTTCAATTAATTCCATTAGGTTTGCATAAAACCCAGTTTGGTTTAAGCGTAAACGAAAAGACGTAATTAGCTCTCTTAGTTGAGAATAAGTAATATTGACCTCTTTACGCATAGTTGCTAGTAATTCAATACTATTTTGTGAAGTTAAATCGGATTGCATTTGTAAACAGCTCAGGTGTATTTTCAAACAAGATAGTGATTGCGCGATGGAGTCATGCAGTTCTCTGGCCATTGCTGAGCGTTCTTTCATTAATAAATATTGCTTTTGTTGTTCTATTTTTCTTTCTAGCTTCATTGCTGTGGTCATTTGCCCAATCAATCCCATAATTAATTTTTCTTGCTCATCGGTTAATATGACCTCTTCTGACTGTAAAGCAAATAATATCCCATATTTTTCGTCGTTCTCTTGAAGATACCAATGACGTTGAAAACCATTTTTTTGATCGGGTTTTGGTGAGATCAAACATGCACTGCAAGTGGGATTTTGGCAATAGGATAATTTTTGTTCATTATCATAACTGATTTGTTGATAATGCTTAGGATCATCTGATTCATAAAAGCGAATTTGAAATTGAGTTAGTGGGACTAATTCCTCGAGTTCGCGTAATATTTTTAAAAAACGTTCACATAATGGTTCTGAAGTATGTAGCTGCTTGGTAGCTTGATATTGAAAGGAAACGATCTTATTGGTTTGTTGTAATTTAGCGGTTTTTTCCGCAACTTGTTGTTCTAGCAATAAATATTGTGACTCGATCTGAGTTGACATTTTATTGAAAGCGAGCCCTAATAGATCAAATTCATTCTTTTGGGCTCTAATATTAAAACGCGCTTTAAAATTGTGGTTCGAAATAGCTTCGGCCATATCAATTAGTTTTGTCCATGGTGCAAGAAGGTAGTAACGCAAATAGTAGATCTGAGCGGTAAGAAATAGGGCAATGATAAAAATAAATAATTGTTGTATTTGAGAAATATGTTGAATTTTTCCCTCGGTATTTTGATCAATTTTATATACTAAATCGTTAATGCGAACAACATAATTTTCAATGTCACTTTTTATATCATCCATTTTTTGTGCTTGCTTTATTTTAATGGTAAGTTGAGTTTGCCAATCAGTTTCTAACTGATTAAATTCATTCATTAAGCCGTAGCGTTTTAAAAGTATGAGATGCTGCTGTGATGAAGTAATACCCATAAAAATGTTCAAGTGGTCATACTCTTTTTTGTTAAGAGGAATCATGGTAAGCAGTTGGTAGTTCTTCATTCTTAGCAAACCTAATTGATTCACCATATATGCCCCACCTTTTGCATTATTGGCTACCTGAATTGAAAACGATAAGGCGATTAAAGCAATAGTACCTAAAAAAAACATTAATAGTGTTAAACGATTAATAATTGATGCGCTGTAGCGAATTTTTCTTTTCGGCATATAAACACTCAATATTATTTTATAATTTTATTTCGGATAAATAGTAATTTATGATTATTGTAGCTTGAAAAGTGTATGCTGCTGATCTTTTTTGTCACTTTTTGCGATCTTTTGTTAAACAGCGCTTGCAACAGGAATAAATTTTGCGTAAAATTCACGCCCTATAAGATTAATTACGCAGACATATATGTTTAATCAAGTAATCGTCTGCTTTTTATTGCGGAGTTAAGTATGTACGCAGTTTTCCAAAGTGGTGGTAAGCAACACCGAGTTAGCGAAGGAGAAGTCGTTCGCTTGGAAAAAATTGAAGTCGAAACAGGTGCAGAAGTTGTTTTCGATAAAGTTTTAATGGTAGCAAATGGTGAAGACATCAAAGTTGGTGCTCCGTTTGTTGAAGGTGCAACAATTAAAGCAGAAATTGTTGAACACGGTCGTGGTGACAAAGTGAAAATTGTTAAATTCCGTCGTCGTAAACACTATCGTAAACAACAAGGTCACCGTCAGTGGTTCACTGATGTGAAGATCACTGCAATCGCTTAATAGGAGTATCGAACAATGGCACATAAGAAGGCTGGTGGTTCATCACGTAATGGTCGTGATTCCCAAAGTAAACGTTTAGGTGTTAAACGTTATGGTAGTCAAGAAGTTCTTGCTGGTAATATTTTAGTTCGTCAACGTGGAACTCAATTTCACCCAGGAACTAATGTGGGTTGTGGTCGCGATCATACTCTATTTGCCTTAATTGATGGACAAGTAAAGTTTGAAGTTAAAGGCCCTAAAAACCGTCGTTATGTTAGTGTAGTTGCTAATAGCTAATTTAAAAGCGGTTCGAAAGTTATAGAAGCCTCACAGTTATTGTGGGGCTTTTTTCATTTCTTAAAATTCATATAAAATTGATGGCGATATGATAAAACAGCAAAATGTTAAATTAGGTTTTGCACTTGCCATGTTAACAGCAGTGATGTGGGGCATTGTGCCAGTTGCAATGAAATATGCGCTGGTAGTTATTGATCCGTTGACTTTAGCTTGGTCGCGATTGGCTATTTCAGCGCTTGGTATAACCATCTGGCTGGCTTACAAAAAGCAATTCCCTAATTTAATGATGTTTAAAAAGCGTCGTCGCTTTATATTATTGATGATTGCTGGCTTTGGATTGTTGGGTAATTTTGCATTATTTGCAAGTGCTGTTCAGTACCTTTCTGCCACAACAGCTCAGGTAGTTGGACAAACTGGCATTGTGATATTTATGATATCAAGTGCTTTTATTTTTAAAGAGCGATTAAGACCGACACAGATTATTGGTATCTTAGTATTGCTCACAGGGCTTGTACTATTTTTTAATAAAAATATTGTCGATCTTTTTTCTAATATGTCTGCATATAGCATTGGTGTTTGGCTTGGCTTATTGGCTTCGGTATCGTGGGCTTGCTATGCACTTGCTCAAAAAGTACTATTACGAAAATTACGTGCAGAACAATTACTTTGGTTAATTTACCTTATTTGTGCTGTTTTTTTGTTGCCTTTTACCTCACCAAGTAAAATAGCCAATGCTGATGCAACGCAACTACTTGCTATCATATTTTGTGGTTTAAATACCATTATTGCTTATGGAGCGTTAGTGATGGCAATGGAACGGTGGCAAGCGGCACAAGTGAGTGCTATAACAACCTTAACACCATTATTTGCACTGATCTTTTCAGATTTGTTTGCATTAATTTGGCCTGAAAAGTTTGCTATGCAGTATTTAAATATTTTAGGTTATATTGGCGCCGTGTCTGTTGTTGCGGGCGCAATGTTTGCAACCATTGGGCATTATCTTTGGCATCCAAGAAGAGGCTGGCTAATTAACTTCAATAAAGGGGAAGAATAATGAAATTTGTTGATGAAGCATCAATCCGAGTTGAAGCCGGTGATGGTGGAAATGGGTGTGTCGGTTTTCGCCGAGAAAAGTATATACCCAAAGGTGGCCCTGATGGTGGCGACGGTGGTGATGGTGGTGATGTCTTTTTTATTGCTGATGAGAATTTAAATACACTTGTTGATTTCCAGTTTGAAAAAAATTATCGCGCAGAGCGCGGTCAAAATGGACAAGGTTCTGATTGTACGGGGAAACGTGGTCGAGATATTACTGTTAAAGTGCCCGTGGGAACACGCATCACAGATAAATATACAGGCGAAATTATAGGTGACTTAACGCATCACCAGCAAAAAGTATTGGTTGCCAAAGGTGGTTTTCATGGGCTTGGGAATACGCGTTTTAAATCATCAGTCAATCGTGCACCAAGACAGAAAACCGATGGTACTCCAGGTGAAAAACGTGATGTATTATTAGAGCTATTATTGCTTGCTGATGTTGGGATGCTAGGCTTGCCTAATGCAGGTAAGTCAACATTTATTCGAGCTGTTTCAGCAGCTAAGCCGAAAGTTGCCGATTACCCATTTACGACTTTAGTACCGAGTTTAGGTGTTGTTAGAATGGATAATGAACAAAGTTTTGTTGTTGCTGATATCCCCGGTTTGATAGAGGGCGCGTCAGATGGTGCAGGACTGGGTATTCGTTTCTTAAAACACCTTGAGCGTTGCCGTGTTTTAGTCCATTTAATCGATATGGCACCAGTAGATGAATCAGATCCGATAGAAAATGCTAAAGTAATCATTCAAGAAGTTCAACAATACAGCGAAAAATTAGCGAATAAACCTCGTTGGTTAGTATTTAATAAAATGGATGTATTAGGGCCAGAGGAGAGTGCTAAACGTGCGGCTGAAATTGCTAAGGCGATTGACTGGCAGGATAAATATTATGTTATTTCTGCCATTAATCAAGAAGGTGTAAAAGCGTTATGCTGGGATTTAATGGAATATATTAATGCTCATCCACGTGAAGCTGAACAAGAATCATCACCCGAAAAAGTTGAATTTATGTGGGATGATTATCATCAACAAGCAATGAATGAAGCTTTTGATGATGACGATGATGACGATGATTTTGATGATTGGGATGAAAGTGATGAAGAGGGCGTAGAGTTTATTTATCAAAAATAATGAGTATTATACTCCCTTTTATTTCACCTAAATTAGATGTTGCGTACAATCGTTTTATAAAAGCAGAAGTGAAAGCTTCTGCTTATTTTTATTTTTCAAAAAGTTAAATATAAACTAACTTATTATGAAATAGGCGATTCAGGCATTTATTTGTGTTTAATTTAAAGGAGTCAAAAAATGCTTGCTTTCAGTAATGATAATCATTATCATTAATTTGTGCTTTGTTAGAGCTCGAAAGGCTTCTAAAAAGTATGACATTGCTCACATTGCTTCCAATGTTTGCCAGACTAGCATCGCTAAGCTGGCTTTTTTATTTTTGGGTGATTCACAGCTATTTTAATTTTCAAGTACTAGTTATTTGCTAATTCATTGTTGATGTCAAATAAAATGAGTAATGCTGCGCTGCCACCAAACTCTTTTGGTGCTTGGTGAAAACAAATAATGCGAGGGTGTTGTGCAAGCCACATAGGCGTCTGTTTTTTTAAAATATTCTTTCCATGTCCATACATGATACATGCGCAATGGGCTCTTTCACGTAAACACGCGGCGATAAGGGCTGCAATCTCTTTTTTAGCCTCTTGCTGAGTGAGCCCATGTAAATCCAAAAAGAATTCTGGTTCATAAAATCCACGGCGTAATTTTTTTACTTCATAAGGATCGGCATTTTCTCGACTATATCTGATAGGATCTTGTTGCAATAGAGGTTGATAATTATCAGAAAAATAAAACTCAGCATGCGTTTTATCATGTTGTAGTTTTTGTGTTTCCATTATTTTTTTTGAGCGTTTTATCGGTTTATGAATAACAGTATCTTGTTTTAACTTTTTGGTGTTACCAATACTATTTTTAAACAAGTTTATGTCATCTTGGTCTAAATTAAATTTATTTGGCATTAATTTTCACTCTGGGTAAACTTTTTCTTTAAATTCACACAAATCTTCTATAACACAAGAACCGCATCTAGGCTTTCTGGCAATGCAGGTATAACGACCGTGTAATATTAGCCAATGGTGACAATTTATTTTATATTCTTTCGGTACGACTTTCAGCAATTTTTCTTCAACTGCTTCGACAGTTTTACCAGGTGCAAAACCTGTACGGTTACTTACTCTAAAAATATGTGTATCAACAGCAATGGTCGGCCAACCAAACGCCGTATTTAACACAACATTGGCTGTTTTACGACCCACACCGGGTAACTCAATAAGTGAATCAAAATTTTCTGGTACTTCGCCTTGATATTTATCAACTAAAATTTGACATGTTTTTATAATGTTTTCAGCTTTACTATTATAAAGCCCAATGGTACGAATATAGCTTTTTAGTTTATCAACACCAAGAGCTAAAATTTGCTCGGCAGTATTTGCAACAGTAAATAGTGGTTTAGTGGCTTTGTTTACACTAACATCAGTCGCTTGTGCTGAAAGCACTACTGCGATTAGTAGTTCAAAGGGTGTCTGATAAACTAGTTCTGTTGTTGGATCTTTAATATGATCCTTTAATCTTTCTAAAATTTGGATTCGGGTTGATTGTTTCACAAAATAATTATATTAAAAATAGTGAGGGGCATATTATATACTTTTATTTACTATTTATCTGTAGCTCACATTTAGTTTTTATATAGATTTAAACAATGAAATGTATCGAGTACTGATTACCAATTGCAAGATACATTTATTTTAAACGTTGTGTAGGTTTTAGTTATTTGAGTATTCACATTCATAATCACTGGCTTTTTAGCATGGTGATTTTATGATAAGCTAGCCAACTATTTTTTAATTTTATCAAACAAGGTTTTTTAAAAATATGTCCTTACCAATGATTGTCACCTTTACTATATACATTTTAGGCATGATTATGATTGGCTATTTTGCGTTTCGATCAACACAGAATTTTGGTGATTATATTTTAGGTGGGCGCCGTATTGGTAGTGTTGTGACAGCACTTTCAGCTGGCGCTTCAGATATGAGTGGTTGGTTGTTAATGGGGCTACCTGGTGCGGTTTATTTGTTTGGTATTTCTCAAAGTTGGACTGCAATTGGATTGATTATTGGCGCCTATTTGAATTGGTTACTGATCGCTGGACGATTACGTGTTTTTACGGAAATCAATCATAATTCATTAACTTTACCCGATTATTTTGCTCGTCGATTTGATGATAAAAGTTCTTTACTTCGCATCATTTCTGCGGTGATTATTCTTATCTTTTTTACTATTTATTGTGCTTCCGGTGTGGTTGCTGGCGCAAAATTATTCGAAAGTACATTTGGTATGAGTTATGGCTGGGCAATGTTAGCAGGTGCCGGTGCAACAATTATCTATACGTTTATTGGTGGTTTTTTAGCTGTAAGTTGGACTGATACTATTCAAGCCAGCTTAATGATGTTTGCACTTATTCTAACCCCAATCATGGTTATAGTGAATGCTGGTGGGCTTTCTGATGCATTGGCATATATTGAATCGCTCAATCCTGATTATACCAATTTATTTGCTCACATGGATTTTATCGCCATAATTTCATTATTAGGCTGGGGGCTTGGGTATTTTGGGCAACCACATATTTTAGCCAGATTTATGGCTGCTGATTCACACGAAGTAATGAAAAATGCGCGTCGAATTAGTATGACTTGGATGATTTTATGTTTAGTCGGAGCCATTACGGTTGGCTTTTTTGGTATTGCCTTTTTTGCTCATCATCCCGATTTAGCTTATTTGATTGACAATGGTAAACATGAACGTATTTTTATTGAACTGTCAAAATTACTGTTTAATCCTTGGATTGCAGGCATCCTGTTGGCCGCTATTTTAGCTGCAGTAATGAGCACATTAAGTTGCCAGCTATTAGTTTGCTCAAGCGCTATAACAGAAGATTTTTACCGAGCCTTCTTTAGACCAAAGGCGAAGCAACAAGAGTTGGTATGGGTTGGTAGAGTAATGGTGTTACTAGTTTCAGTTATTGCGATTTTATTAGCTATTAATCCAAATAATAGCGTACTTGATTTAGTGAGCCATGCTTGGGCTGGATTTGGTGCGGCGTTTGGTCCTATAATCATATTTTCTGTTTTTTGGTCACGTATGACGCGTAATGGTGCACTAGCTGGAATGATAACGGGTACAATAACTGTGTTGTTATGGATTAATTTCAATTGGTTTAATCTTTATTCGCTTATTCCTGGATTTTTATTTGCTTCTATAGCTATTGTTGTTTTTAGTTATTTTGATAAAAAGCCAAATGAAATAGTGGCAGATCATTTTGAACAAGCGTATAAACGTTATCATAACAAAACAAAATAAATTTTATTTAAACTAGAATATAAATGTAATAAATTTAATAGGTAAAATATCATGACAAAAAATGTGATCAAACAACTACAAGAACGTGGACTGATTGCTCAGCTTACCGATGAAAAAGCACTAATAGAACAAATTGAAAAAAATCCTATTGCGCTTTATTGTGGTTTTGATCCAACAGCCGATAGTTTGCATCTCGGTCATTTAGTCCCCTTACTTTGTTTAAAACGCTTTCAATTAGCTGGACATAAACCTGTGGCTTTAGTTGGTGGGGCGACCGGATTAATTGGTGATCCGAGTTTTAAGGCGGTAGAGCGTAAACTTAATACTGAGGAGACAGTTGTTGAGTGGAGTGAAAAAATTAAACAACAGGTCTCTCCATTTTTAGATTTTAATTGTGGTGAAAATTCGGCAATTGTGGCTAATAACTACGACTGGTTTAGTCGCATGAATGTGCTGACATTTTTACGTGATGTTGGTAAGTATTTTTCAGTAAATGCGATGATTAACAAAGAGTCAGTTAAGCAACGTATCGATCGTGATGAGGTGGGTATTTCGTTTACCGAATTTTCTTATAGCTTATTGCAATCTTATGATTTTGCTTGTTTGAATAAATCGCATGATGTTGTTTTACAAATTGGTGGCTCTGATCAATGGGGTAACATTACTGCAGGTATTGATTTAACACGTCGCTTACATCAAAAACAAGTTTATGGTTTGACTGTGCCTTTAATTACTAAATCAGATGGTACTAAGTTTGGTAAAACTGAAAGTGGTGCGGTATGGTTAGATCCGAAAAAGACAAGCCCGTATAAATTCTATCAGTTCTGGATTAACACTGCAGATGCTGATGTTTATCGATTCTTAAAGTTCTTCACATTTATGCCGTTAAATGAAATTGATGCATTGGAAGAAGAAGATAAAAACAGTGGTGTTGCGCCTCGTGCTCAATATGTACTTGCGGAACAAGTTACTCGCTTAGTTCATGGTGAAGAAGGGCTTATAGCGGCAAAACGCATTACTGAAAGCCTATTCTCTGGCAAATTAACTGATTTGTCTGAAACTGACTTTGAACAATTAGCTCAAGATGGTATGCCAACATTAGCCGCTGAGGGTGATATTGATTTACAACAAGCAATCGTTAATGCGGAGTTTGCTCCATCAAGAGGGCAAGCAAGAACGATGATTGAATCTAATGCCATTTCAATTAATGGGGAACGTAATACAACAATAGATTACCATTTTGCAGATAGTGATAAGCTTTTTAATCGTTATACTTTACTTCGTCGTGGTAAAAAATATTATTGCTTGTTAATTTGGAGCTAAATTCATGAAAAATATTTTATCGATTCAGTCACATGTTGTATTTGGTCATGCAGGAAATAGTGCTGCTGTATTTCCTATGCGTCGATTAGGGGTAAATGTTTGGCCTTTAAACACCGTACAATTTTCTAATCATACTCAATATCGTCAATGGACTGGAACGATAATGTCTGCATCTCATTTAACCGAGATTGCTGATGGAATTAATGAAATTGATGAATTGAAGCGTTGTGATGCGGTATTAAGTGGATATATGGGATCACCAGAGCAAGGCAATGCCATTATAGAGATTGTAAAAAAAGTAAAAGCAGTTAACCCTAATGCGATTTATCTTTGCGATCCTGTAATGGGTCATCCAGAAAAAGGTTGCTTTGTTGCATCAGGCGTATCAGAGTTTTTATGTAATACAGCATTGCCAATGGCAGATATGATAGCACCAAATATTTTGGAGCTTGAAGAGCTAAATGGTAAACAGCGTATTCATAACGTTGATGAAGCCATTTTAGTTTGTCGAGAGTTGTGTAAAAAAGGACCTAAAGCCATCTTGGTTAAACATTTAAGCCGTGCTGGGTATAAAAATGATCGTTTTGAAATGTTACTTGTGACTAAAGATGATGCATGGCATATTGATCGCCCATTAGTTGATTTCGGTGTAAGACAGCCGGTTGGTGTTGGCGATATGACAAGCGGACTATTTTTAGCGAATATTTTACTTGGAAAATCATTGGTTGAAGCCTTAGAACATACTACCTCAGCGGTGTATGCGGTTATGCTTGAAACCTTAAAACAAGATGAATATGAATTACAATTAGTTGCAGCCCAAAATGAAATCGAAAAACCAACACAATGGTTTAATGCAAAAAGAATTGATTAATTATAAAAATATGTAAAAATGGAATTAGCTAACAGTTAGTATTAAATTTATGAGGGGATAATGGACGATATTTCATTAGGAGTGATGCTCGCTGATTTACGAGAACAAATGGGATTAACTCAAGATGATATTGCCAATAAAATACATGTGCGAAAGGCAGTGATTGTAGATATCGAAAATGACCAGTTGCCTTATTCCCCTCCTGTTTTCATAAAAGGTTATATTCGTTCTTATGCTGAAATTGTCGGTTTGTCAGTTGAACAGTATCAACCTTATCTCGATGAATTAATTAAACAATATAAGACTCAACAAAAGAAAATCCAAACGCAAATGTTTATAACGAAAAAACAAGGAAAGGCTCCTTTTATCTTTATCGGTATATTTATTCTGCTTTGTGCGTGTGGTATCAGTTTATATTATGTTAATAAAGATAATAAAAGTAATCTTATTGAAGTAAGTCATTATATTTCTCCATCTCCCTCTAAGCATGTTAATAGTTAGCAAATTTTCTTATTCTCATACAGACATTTGTCTTAAATCTTGTTAAGATTGCTGGCTAGTTATTTTGTAATATGGTTAAACATGTATGAGTCATCAAGATTCACCAATATTTAGACGAGAATCTACCCGAATTTATGTCGGCAATGTTCCTATTGGTGACGGTGCGCCAATAGCAGTTCAATCAATGACAAATACTCGTACCACTGATGTAGAAAAAACGGTAGCTCAAATTCAAGCGCTTGAACGTGTTGGTGTAGATATTGTACGTGTTTCCATTCCTACGATGGATGCAGCCGAAGCGTTTAAATTTATTAAACAGGCAACAAAAGTTCCGCTCATTGCTGATATTCATTTTGATTATCGTATAGCTTTAAAAGTTGCAGAATATGGCGTTGATTGTTTAAGAATTAATCCCGGTAATATAGGTAATGAGTCAAGAATTCGTGCCGTTGTCGATTGTGCGAAAGATAAAAACATCCCAATACGTATTGGGGTGAATTCGGGATCGCTTGAAAAAGATATTCAAGAAAAATATGGCGAGCCCACTCCAAAAGCGATTGTTGAATCAGCAATGCGTCATGTTGATATACTTGACAGGCTTAATTTTGATCAGTTTAAAGTTAGTGTAAAAGCATCTGATGTGTTTACTGCAGTTGACGCTTATCGATTGTTAGCTAAACAAATTAAGCAGCCATTACACTTGGGTATAACTGAGGCAGGCGGTGTTCGTAGCGGTGCGATTAAATCGGCTATTGGATTAGGATTATTGCTATCAGAAGGGATTGGCGATACACTCCGAGTATCCCTAGCTGCTGATCCTACAGAAGAAGTTAAAGTTGGTTTTGATATCTTAAAATCGCTGCGTATACGGTCTCGTGGTATTAATTTTATTGCGTGTCCAACCTGTTCGCGCCAAGAGTTTGATGTGATTAATACAGTCAATGCATTAGAGCAGCGATTAGAAGATATTATTACACCAATGGATGTGTCAATTATTGGTTGTGTGGTTAACGGTCCGGGCGAAGCGTTAGCTTCAACCATGGGGGTTGCTGGCGGTCATAATAAAAGTGGTTTTTATGAAGATGGTGTGCGTATTGGCCGTATTGATAATGAACAAATGATTGATGAATTAGAAGCTAAAATTCGTGCGAAAGCATTAATATTGAAAAACCGAATTGCAGCAACTGAATTATAATTTGATTAGATAGCGAATAAATAAATGACAGAGAAAAAGATTCAATCTATACGAGGGATGAACGATTTACTCCCAACAGATAGTGCAAGTTGGCAACATATTGAAAAAATCGTTAAAGGTGTATTGAACAGTTATGGCTATAACGAAATTAGAACACCCATTGTTGAAGATACTGCGTTATTTAAGCGGGCTGTCGGTGAAGTGACCGATATTGTTGAAAAAGAGATGTACACATTCAATGACCGTAATGATGAAAGTATTACCTTACGTCCAGAGATTACCGCAGGTTGTGTTCGGGCTGGCATTGAACACGGCCTTTTTTATAATCAAGAACAACGCCTTTGGTATTTAGGACCGGCTTTTCGTTACGAAAAACCACAAAAAGGACGCTATCGTCAATTTCATCAATTTGGGGTTGAAGTATTTGGCCTTGAAGGGCCCAATATTGACGCTGAACTTATTTTATTAACGGCTCGTTTTTGGAAAGCTTTGGGTATTGAACAGCATACCTCTCTTGAGCTTAATTCAATTGGTTCTCTTGAGGCTAGAGCCAATTATCGAAATGCGTTAGTTGCCTTTCTTGAACAACATAAAGATAAATTGGATGAAGACTGTTTACGTAGAATGTATACTAATCCATTGCGTGTACTTGATTCAAAGAATCCAGTTGTGCAAGAGTTACTCAACCAAGCGCCAAAATTGTTTGATTATTTAGATGAAGAGTCCAAAGCCCACTTTGAAGGCTTGTGTCGATTATTGGATAATGCCGGAATAAAATATAATATTAATCAAAGATTAGTTCGTGGATTAGATTATTATAATCGTACAGTTTTTGAATGGGTAACTAGCAGTTTAGGTGCACAAGGCACTGTTTGTGGTGGTGGTCGTTATAATGGTCTTGTGAGCCAACTTGGTGGGCAACCAACACCAGCAGTGGGTTTTGCAATGGGTGTTGAACGTTTAGTGTTATTAGTTCAAGCGGTTAATCCATCATTCAATCACGATAATTCGATTGATATTTATATGATCTCATCTGGTGATGAAAAGACAATTGCAGCTGCACAAGATGTTGCAGAGCAATTGCGCGATGGCTTACCTGATTGGCGAATTATGACAAATTATGGTAGTAGTAATTTTAAGAAACAATTTACCAAGGCAGATAAATTAGGTGCTAAAATAGCTGTTATTATTGGTGAAAATGAATTAGCTAATCAGTCAGTAATGATTAAAAATTTACAAACAGGCGAACAAGTAGAAGTTGCACAAAAAGACGCTGTTCAAACTTGCTTGTCGATTAAGTAAAAGAAATAGGAGAAAAACGTGAGTCATCAGTTATCGAGTGAAGAACAACTTGAAGATATAAAAGGCTTTTTTGCTAATACTTGGAAAATTATGGTTGCGGTTCTTGTAATCGGATTATTGGCCTTTTATGGCTGGCGTTATTGGCAATCATATAAGGCTGAAAAAGCGATTGAATCATCAGATAAGTATGAACAGTTAATTGCTCAATTAGATGATAATCAACCAGATTCTGTTAATGAATTAGTCTCTTTTGCTAAAGACAACGATACTATTTATAGTGTGTTTGCTAATTTGCGTGCTGCAAAATTTTATATTGAAGTATTAAAAGATTATCCTGGTGCGCAAGCATTATTGGTTAATGCATTAAAGCAAACTGATTCAGAACCGGTTAAAGCGATTACCAATATTCGTATAGCGCGCTTACAGTATCAACAAGGGCTATATCAAGAAAGCTTAACATCGCTAGGCAATGTAACCAGTGAAAGTTGGGGTGCTGTCATTAACGATCTCCGTGGTGATGTGTTAGTAAAAATGACTCGCTATGCTGATGCAGTGGGTGCCTATAACGTTGCTTTAACTTTTTCTCCAACCAAAGATTTAGAAGAAAGCATTAAAATGAAGTTGAACCAAACTGAATATTTAAACGCAAAGCAACAAGCTGAACAAGAAGCTCAAGCAGCTAGAGAAAAGGCAGAGCAAGAAGCTCAGGCAAAAAAAGCTGCATCTGAAGAAAGTAAAAATTAATTTATCCTGTAATAAGGGGCTATACAATGAGGTTATCAAAATATCTTTTTACTGGTGTTTTTGTGTTTTCACTTGCTGGGTGCTCTTTATTCGGTGGGGAAGAAGAAATTGTACAAATTTCACCGTCACCAACAGTAAACAATAAATTCCCGATTCAACAAGTGTGGAAAAATAGTACTGCTGGTAATACTCATATTTATTCATTATTAGGTCCGATTAATTATGATAATGTTATTTACGTAGCAAGTCGTAGTGGTCAAGTTAAAGCAATTGATTTAGCAAGCGGTAATACTATATGGAATGTAAATTTATCTAAAAGTACGCTTTTTAGCACTAAGACTGCACTATTTTCTGGTGGCGTGAGTGTCGATGATAAATATGTGTACGTAGGTAGTGAGCGGGCTGTTGTGTATGCGTTAGATCGTCGCGATGGTAACGTGGTGTGGGAAAAAGTAGTAAAAGGTGAAGTGCTCGCACGCCCAGTACCTTCTGAAGACAAATTGATAATTCATACTGCAAATGGCATTCTTCAAGGTCTTAATCGTGATACAGGTGATTATTTGTGGGATGTTTCTTTCGACGTTCCCGCACTGTCGCTAAGAGGCAACTCTACACCGACTATCGCTCATGGTGCAGCTATTGTTGGCGATGATAATGGTCGAGTAAATGCTTACTTTATTAATGACGGCCAATTAATTTGGCAGCAACGTATTTCACAGCCATCAGGCTCTAATGAAATTGCAAAACTCAATGATGTTGATTCTACTCCCGTAGTTGAAGGCAATTTAGTTTATTCCTCTGGTTATAATGGTAGTTTAGTTGCACTTGATTTAAGTAATGGTCAGACTGTTTGGCGAAAAGAGCTTGGTTCTATTCATAACTTTGCGGTTGATACTAATCGGTTATTTGTTATTGACCAAAACGATAAGATTCAAGCTATTGATAAGAACGGTGGTGGTGAACTGTGGAGTCAATCAAACTTTATACATCGCCAGTTAACTGATCCGGTCATCTACCAGAATTATATTGTGTTTGGTGATTTTGAAGGTTACCTATATTGGCTAAATGCTGAAAATGGTGAACTTGCAGCTAAAACACAAGTGAGCAGTAGTGGATTAATATCTAAACCATTAGTTGTGGACAATAAATTAATCGTTCAAGTCAAAAATGGTGATATTTACGCTTTTACAATGAATTAAGTAATTTAGAGAAAAATCATGGTACCTGTTGTAGCACTTGTTGGTCGTCCAAATGTTGGAAAGTCGACTTTATTTAATCGGTTAACGCGAACCCGAGATGCCTTAGTGGCTGACTTTCCTGGATTAACTCGTGATCGCAAATATGGACGAGCAGAAATTAAGGGCCAAGAATATATCTTGATTGATACTGGCGGTATTGATGGAACAGAAGATGGGGTTGAAAGCTTTATGGCTGAGCAATCCCTGCAAGCCATAGAAGAAGCGGATATTGTTCTTTTCTTGGTTGATGCCAGAGCCGGCGCCATGCCTGCCGATCATGCTATTGCTAAGCATTTACGCTCTCGTCAAAAAGCCACTTTTTTAGTGGCTAATAAAGTTGATGGTATTGATGCGGATACTGCAATTTCTGATTTTTATGGCTTAGGATTGGGCGAAATTCATCCAATCGCAGCTAGCCATGGTCGAGGCGTGAGCTCGTTAATTGAAACGGTATTAGATCCTATTTTTCAGTTTGATAATAACGAAGAAAGTGATTTTGAGAATAAAGAACAAGTTGAGAACTTAACTGAATCTTGCGATGATTTTGTCGATGAAACAGAATCTCTTATTAATCAACCCATCAAAGTGGCTATTGTGGGGCGACCAAATGTAGGTAAGTCAACACTAACTAATCGAATTTTAGGTGAGGAACGAGTCGTTGTATATGATATGCCAGGCACTACGCGTGATAGCATCTATATACCAATGACACGCGATGAACGTGAGTATATCTTGATTGATACTGCGGGTGTACGTAAACGTGGCAAAGTCACCGAAACTGTTGAAAAATTTTCTGTCATTAAAACCTTACAAGCCATTGAAGATGCTAATGTTGCCATTTTAGTTATAGATGCCCGTGAAGGTATATCCGATCAAGACTTATCATTACTGGGTTTTATTATTAATAGTGGGCGCTCACTTGTTATAGCTGTTAATAAATGGGATGGCTTGTCACAAGATATCAAAGAGCAAGTGAAAACAACACTAGATGATAGATTAGATTTTATTGATTTTGCTCGTGTTCACTTTATTTCTGCTTTGCATGGTAGTGGAGTTGGTAACTTATTTGATTCAATACAAGAAGCATATGATTGCGCAACGCGCCGTGTCAACACCGCCTTATTGACTAAGATTATGCAAATGGCACAAGACGATCATCAGCCACCTTTGGTGCGAGGACGCCGCGTTAAATTAAAATATGCGCACGCGGGTGGCTACAATCCACCAATTGTTGTGATTCACGGTAATCAAGTAGAAGATCTACCTGATTCTTATAAACGCTATTTAATGAACTATTTTAGACGCTCACTAAAAATTATGGGCTCACCAATTCGAATTCAGTTTAAAGAAGGAGCAAACCCATTTGAAGGGAGAAAAAATAGTTTAACCGCATCACAGCAACGCAAACGTCGTCGATTGATGAAACATGTTAGAGGTCGAAAATAATTTATGTCTCAAAAAAAGCGGGGTGATGGTGGACAAGAAGGTCTTTGCCCAAAGTGTCATCATAAAATGAGTGTTGTTTCGCCTCAACATTTTAATTGTCTTCATTGCAAGCAACATTATTTTGAACAATATATTTGCCCAACTTGTCTGCAAAAAGCGCAGATGATTAAGGGTTGCGGGTCGGTGAACTATATTTGCCCAACTGATGGTTTAATCTCCAGCAGTAAGGTGATATTTCATTATTTACCAGAATAGAAGATATTATCTATATTAAAGCCATAAGAGGTTATTTTATGCGAGTTATTTTATTAGGCGCACCAGGAGCAGGAAAGGGAACCCAAGCACAATTTATTATGCAAAAATATGAAATTCCCCAAATTTCAACTGGTGATATGTTGCGTGCAGCAGTAAAAGCAGGTACAGCGCTTGGTTTGCAAGCAAAAGAATTAATGGATGCAGGTAAATTGGTTACTGATGAACTTGTTATTGCATTAGTGAAAGAGCGTATTGCGCAAAGCGATTGTGCTAATGGCTTTTTATTAGATGGTTTTCCTCGAACTGTTCCTCAGGCTGATGCTATGAAAGCGGCCGGTATTAAAGTTGATTATGTGCTTGAATTCGATGTACCAGACGCTGTCATTATTGATCGTATGAGTGGGCGCCGTATTCATGCTGCTTCAGGTCGTGTTTATCATGTTCGTCATAATCCACCGAAAGTTGAAAATGTGGATGATGTGACTGGGGAGCCCCTCACTATTCGCAAAGATGATAATGAAGAAATCGTTCGTAAACGTCTTGTTGAATATCATGATTTGACTAAACCACTCATTAATTATTATCAACATGAAGCAAAAGAAGGACACACACAGTATTTCCGTGTTGATGGAACACAGCCTGTAGCTGAAGTAACAAAAGAATTAGCTAAAATTTTAGGATAATTTATTCTTTATCAGAAGCGCAATTTCTTGCGCTTTTTTTATTTCCAACAGATTAATCTCGCCCTCATACAGCAATGAACTAAAAACAGAGCCATTATAAACATGACCTAAAAAATTCTCAGAAAAGTCACTGATTTTATTATATTTTTTAAGTAGATTTTTGTTCTAACCAAGGACAGATTCTTTACCTAAAAATTATTCAGGTAGCGTATTGATTTTATTTTATTTTTTAAGATAGAGAGCCTTAACCATAACAGCAAGACCCTATTTTTCGCAATACGTAAAATGCTATAAGACCATTCTTACAATATCGATTTCGCCTAATTCTTTATAAAGATTTTCGACCTGCTCAATATGCGTGGCATTAATGGTAATTGATACAGAATGATAATTACCTTTACTACTTGGTTTGATTGATGGTGTATAATCACCAGGTGCATGGCGTTGAATAACTGATACCACTTTGTCTACAAGCTCAGGTTTTGCTTCTCCCATTACTTTATAAGTAAAAGAACATGGGAACTCTAATAACTCATTTAATTTTGTTTTTTGCATAATTTTATTTTTCTCATTTAATAGGTTCAATGTATTGGTATCAAGAATGATTACTATATATAGGCTGTTTATCACTCTTCAAGTAATGCACAATAAACATCGCTTTTTAAAGTATATATTTTGAGCTATGATAAGAAAATTCTAACATAGTGAAATGAGCGTTTTTTACTATTTTTACCAATAAGGCTAAAACAATATGTCATCTAACTCCAAAAATAAAGAACCTTTTGGCACATTATTAGGTTATGCACCGGGTGGGGTTGCTATTTATTCATCTGATTATGAAACTTTAGAACCAAAGCAATATCCTAATGATGCATCATTTCGTAGCTATTCTGGTTATGAATATATGGGATATAAATGGCAATGCGTTGAATTTGCAAGGCGATTTTTATTTTTAAACTATGGCATTGTCTTTACCGATGTTGGAATGGCGCATGAAATTTTTTCACTGCGATTTCTGAGGAAAGTGGTTAACGAAGCGATTTTACCTTTGCAAGCGTTTGCTAACGGAAGCAAAAAAATGCCTCAAGCCGGCGCATTACTTGTTTGGGATGACGCTGGATTTTTTGACCGTACAGGACATGTAGCAATCATTACAGAAGTATTTAAAGATAAAGTACGGATAGCTGAACAAAATGTAATACATACACGTTTACCTATTGGACAGCATTGGACACGTGAACTTAAAATGACAGTGACTAATGACGGTTATCAATTACATGACACGTTTGATGATACGAAAATCTTAGGTTGGATGATTCAAACTGAAAAAACTGAATATAGTTTACCCCAACCTAAAATTTCTAAGTCGTTACTTGAAATCCATAGTGCTCATATTGAAAATCAAGGTCAATTTGCTAAAAAATGGCTAGATGAATCAGATCCATTAGAAAGTGCATATGTAGCAGCGACAGGTCATGCAATAAGCCACGATGATCACTACCGCTACTTCACTATTTCTGAAAGTGCCGAACAAGAACTCATCCGTGCAACCAATGAATTACATTTAATGTATTTGCATGCTACCGACAAGGTATTAATGGATGATAATTTATTACTTAATTTTAATATTCCAGAAATATTATGGCCAAGATTAAGGCTTTCGTGGCAGCAACGCCGTTATCAAATGATTACAGGGCGATTAGATTTTTGTATGGATGAGCGTGGCTTTAAAGTCTATGAATATAATGCTGATTCGGCTTCTTGCCATACTGAAGCTGGCCACATTTTACAAAAATGGGCAATTCAAGCTGGACTAAATATTGGTACTAATCCTAGCAGTGGCTTACTCAATTCTTTAGCTAACTGTTGGATGCATAGTGACGCTCAACCTTTTGTTCATATTATGCAAGATAATGATAGTGAGGAAAATTACCATGCGTTATTTATGCAAACAGCACTTACTCAGGCGGGATTTAGTAGCAAAATTTTACGAGGACTTACTGGACTAAAATGGGATAAACGGGGACGACTTGTAGATGATGAAGACCGCCAAGTCACTTGTGTTTGGAAAACATGGGCATGGGAAACCGTGCTCGATCAACTTCGTGAAGAAAGCGAAGCACAAATTGCGGGGTTACCAATTCGTACGTGGCATCCTGATAATTCGGTAAGATTAATCGATGTGCTTTTACGACCTGAGGTATCTGTTTTTGAACCTTTATGGACTGTTATTCCAAGTAATAAAGCTATCTTGCCTGTATTATGGTCTTTATTTCCAAATCACCGTTATTTATTAGAATCAACTTTCGAGCTCACTGACAGCCTAATTAAAAAAGGGTATGCGATTAAACCTATAGCTGGGCGCCGTGGCAGTGATATTCAGTTAGTGAGTAATAAAGATCAGATCCTTGATAAAACAGTAGGGCGATTTGCTAAACAAGAAAACATTTACCAAGAACTATGGTGCTTACCAAAAGTCGAAGATCGTTATCTACAGTTATGTACTTTTACTGTTGGTGGACATTATGGTGGAACTTGTTTACGTTCCGATCCTTCTTTAGTTATCAAAGGTGAAAGCGATATGCAACCATTACGTGTATTGACGGATGATGTGTTTTTAAAATAATTTTGTAAAAAAGTTTTAGGAAAGTAGATGTTTTAGTATAAAACTAGCACACATTATTAGTGTAATAGTTAATTTAATAACTTGTATAAACCTAATATTGATTGCTATCTAAGGTTTATGCAAGTGGTGCTATTTATAACACCACTTATCACAAAAATGATTAAAAACTCATGATATCCATATCAATTACAATAATAGCGTTTTCTGTTAAACTTATTTTTGTTGCGTAAAAGTGCTGAGAAATAAAATAATAGAAAGGAACATATGGCAAATACATTACTTCGAAGCGGTGATATCAAAGATTTTAAAATACTGGGGCATGATGGTAAAGCTGCTTATTTAGTTGCAGCTCAAATCCGTGAAATGTTTAGAGTTAAATTAGGCAAACAATATGCCGATTATTTAGCTATTCCGCAACGCAATGATCACGGTAATATTATCGATTGGTATATTCCTTTTGATTCAAATCAGCCTGATGGGCAATATGATATTGTCCCTTGGACTTCAGCTAGTGAATCTGAGCAACAGTCAGCGCTGGTTTTACTGAAAGAGTTTGAACATAAAGTGATGAATTTCGGCAAACAACTCGCCAGTCATCCTAATTTAGAAGGCGATCAACTGCTTTTTAGCCGTCTTATTTATGATCCCAAAAATAATGTTGATAGTGCCGAACCTAATTTGATGGCAATACGTTTTCCAAGTAATCAATTTGTTTATATTGTTAACGGTAAACCGGTGATCACTTTCTGGGGATTTGTGTATCCGCACACCTCTCAGGCCAATTCTCCATTCTATAGTTTAGAAGCGCTAGAAAAAGTTGCACAAGCAGCAACGATTACTTCCGTGCAAACGCCTATCAATAATAGAGCATGGTGGAAGCGTTGGTGGATATGGTTGCTGGGATTATTACCGTTATTGTTGCTTTTATTAGCCTTGTTTTTGTTACGCGGTTGTTGGTTAAAACCTGAGATATCGATTAATCCGAATGTATCTTTAGATAATAGCAATATTAATCAACCTGAAAAAGATGACAAACAGGATAAAAAAGCCACAGAACCAGAATTAAAAACTGAGCCAAGAGATGTGGTTGTTGATAATCGGTTGGGTGTCACGGGTAACGCCATACCAAATGGTACCATTTTAGACAATACAACTAGTACTCCGACTAATCCCGATGTAGCAAGTGATTCGGTTGATTATTCTGTAGCACCAAATAATGCAAATGAGGGGAATAATACTTCAAATCCAGATGCGCAAGATAATAAAAATGATCAAGTGACTCCGCCTGATATAGGTAAAACAGATGATAAAGATGAAAAATCAATGCCTAACGATCTTGATAAAAAAGATAATAAAGCGAATTCTAACGCTGCGGTTGATCAAACAAATAATTTAGCTTTACCAGCAGATGCAATCAAGCAAGGATCCACAAAATTCTTAGATGGCCAATGGTCTGCCAATGGCGGTATTCAAGATAAAGCCACAGGAAAACCGTTGCAATTAAGTTATAACTTTAAAGATGGTAATGGCGAAGTCACTATAACGCGTAGCGACGGTGTGAAATGTACGGGTAATGTTGGCACTGATATTAAAAATACTAATCTAGGTATAGCAGGTAATACAGAGGCTGTTTGTAGTGATAACACCAAATATCAATTACCCAAAATTCAATGCACACCAGGCAAAGATAATAAAGCCAATTGCCAAGGAATTTATAATAACGGGACTTCATTCCCGATAACGATGAAAAAACAATAAAGGTTGTATATGCTTCCAGAATTACGCAATTATGGTCAAGAAGTGACACTAATTATGAATAGTGGCATTCAGTTTCTTGATTTTGCACTTAAAATCGATTGGAAAGATAATCAATGGCGCAGTAAAGTTAATGGGGCTTTTATTGACCCATCAGAAAGTGGCGCACTCATCAAGTTGATTGAAGATGTGGAAAGTGGTCAATTTTTTACACCTGATAATTCAACATTTGCTGTCAAACCAACACAAGAAATTAGTGTTGATCAGTCGTTAAAATTATACGATGGTATTTGGTTACCTGTGCCTGTTTTGCGTTCAATACCGCCAGAGCGCTTTGACCAAGGACCGCATAATTGGAGCCGAGTTCGAATTGTTAGTATTCCTGAAGGTGAAGACCCTGATGGCAATACACATCGAATTACGTTTGCTTTTGATACAAAAGTATTTGCTAACTTACAAGATGTGGCTTACCTTGCTCCAACCGAAAATGATGTGAAGACTGGCGCAGTCTTTAGTTTAGCACATCGTTCAGATCAGGTTTCATGGTATTTGGAGCTTAAATGGATAACCAGTTGGTTAATTGATCTCTTTCAAGAGCTGGCACCACAATCTGAGCGGTTAAAGATGCATAAAGATGATCTTAATCAAGAAATTAAAAACAAATCTTATTATGGGCACTACCTAAATATCATCCATTTACTTGCCGATTCATTGCAATTACCAGCAATTAAAATTGTGTCAAACAATAAAGATGATGTGGTGAAATCAATTCCTGTCGATATGATTTTAGATGTGGGTAATTCACGCACTTGTGGGATTCTAATTGAAGATCATGCTCAAGATAAAGATAGTTTAAATCATCGTTATGAGCTTGAAATCCGTGATTTAACTCAGCCTGAGCATATCTATAATGAACCGTTTGAAAGTCGAGTAGAATTTGCCCAAACTTTTTTTGGTAAGGAACATTTTTCTTTGCAAAGTGGACGACGCGATACTTTTCGTTGGCCAAGTATTGTCCGTGTAGGTCAAGAAGCAAGCCGACTTGCCAGTCGGCGTGAAGGCAATGAAGGTGCAACGGGGCTTTCAAGCCCAAAACGTTATTTATGGGATCAAGATAAATATGAACAAGGGTGGCGTTTTAACTCTCATTATGTAAAAAGTGATCATGAACCATTTGCAACAGCAGAACCTTTTTCTAGTTTAATTAATGAATATGGAGAAGCGTTGCATATTCTTAGCAATGATATTCAAGACGAGTATGATCGCAAAATGCCGGTTTTCCACCCAAAATACTCTCGCAGTTCTTTGATGACGTTTATGTTATGTGAAGTATTAATGCATGCATTAATGCAAATGAATAGTGTCGCTCAGCGTAATAAACTAGAGCATGCGAAAACACCACGTAATTTGCGTTCAATCATTTTAACGATTCCGCCAGCCATGCCAAAACCCGAACAAGCAATATTTAAAAGTTGCGTATATCAAGCCATCGGTTTGGTTTGGAAAAGCCTTGGTTGGGATAGTTCAGATGACAATATTGATTTTAATAATCCTGAACAAATAAAAAGTGTTTGGCCAAATATTCCTGAAGTTTATATCCAATGGGATGAAGCGACTTGTGGCCAAGTTGTGTATCTTTTTAACGAAACACAAAATAATTATAATGGTCGTAGTGAAGAATTTATTGCTTCAATGGTTCGCCCAACTAAAGCTAATAAACAAAAACTCACCATTGCAACAGTTGATATTGGTGGTGGCACAACGGATTTAGTGATTAACGATTATCAATTGGACTACGGCGTTAGCGGGCAAGCCAATAGTAGTAATGCCTATATTGTACCAACGCAGCGTTTTCGTGATGGATTCAAAGTGGCTGGCGATGATATTTTACTCGACATCATTCAAGACACCGTTTTAACGGCTTTAACAAATGGCTTAAAACAAGCTGGAATTGTTGATCCTAATCCTATTTTGTCCACAGTTATTGGCTCACAACAACTATCAGTTCAAGATGCGGTATTGCGCCAGCAACTTACCTTACAGCTATTTACACCAGTTGGATTAAAAATATTAAAAGCATACGAACTTTATGACCCATTACACGCAGAGCAACATGTCTATTGTTCTACTTTCGGTGAATTATTACAACACAATATGATGACTGATAACGTGCTTAATTTTATTAATGAACCGATTAAGCGCGCATTAAATAATCCTGATTTTTCAGTACTTGACTTAAGTATTGAGATTAATCTTAAACGTATTCATTATTTGTTTATTCGCGGCGATTATTACAATATTTGTAAAACTTTTGATGCGTTATCCGAAATTATTAGTTGTTATCAGTGTGATGTTCTTTTGTTAACTGGTCGTCCTTCGCGTTTACCCGGTATCCAAAGTTATTTTCGATCACGCTTATCCATGCCTGCTGGTCGAATTTTGCCTTTGCATGGTTATTATACTGGTGGTTGGTATCCTTTCCATAAACAAGAACGAATTGATGATCCTAAAACAACGGCCGCCGTGGGGGCGATGTTGTGCTTTTTAAGCAAGAATTTACGATTACCTAATTTCTATTTTAGATCCTCTAATATAGATTTATATTCAACCGTTAAGTACATTGGACTTTTAGATAATCTTAATATGATTAAAAAAGAAAATGTCTATTATCAAGATATTGATCTGGATAATCCTGATTATGATTTTCCTCATCTCTCATTTGAAATACGAGGGACCACAAGACTTGGTTTTAGGCAACTTGAAGTTGACCGTTGGCCAGCATCGCCTATCTATATTTTAACGATTGAAAGCAGTGAAGTGGCTAAGCGATTGAGCGCTGAAGGCGTCGTGCTAGAAGTGACTTTAGGCATAAAAAATAAACAAAAAATGGTCGAGAATTTTTATATTAAAGAGGTAAAAGCCTCAGATGGTCGAGCCTGTAATAAAAATCAGGATATTAAACTCAGTTTAAACACCATGGTTAATTCGGGGTTAATAAGTACGCAATATTGGCTTGATAGTGGAATGATAAAACGATGAAAAACTTAAACGAACAACTGCCTAAATCTTGGGATCAGGTCTATCAAGCATCTGCAAAGGCTATTGAGTGGGTGAATCAAACACGCCATTCATCTAAACGTTTAAATAGCGAAGCGGATAACTTAATTTTGGATTTGCGTCGGTTACGTAACAGCGCAAAACGATTGGGAGATGTATCAACGAAATCTGTTGCAGTTGGTTTTTTTGGATTATCACAGGCCGGTAAATCCTATTTAATTTCAGCACTTGCAGCTGGTGAGAATGGTAAGCTTGAAACGGTTGTCGATAATGAAGTGTTAGATTTTATTGACCATGTTAATCCCGTGGGTAGTGGCAAAGAGGCGACGGGGCTTGTTACTCGCTTTAGCCGGATTGCCAAAGGTGGCATACCTAACTATCCGTTAGAATTAAAATTGTTTAAAGAGATCGAAATTGTCAAAATTTTGATAAATGCTTATTTTAAAGATTTTGATCAGCAAAAAGTATCTAATAAAATCGAGTTTGCACCGTTAAATCAGACAATTCAACGTTTGGAAAATCAGAAACAAACGAATTATGTCGGTGGTGTTAGCGAGGATGATATTGTTGATCTTTACGATTATTTATCTGAAAACTTTGGTAACTCGCTTGAAGAATTAAAAGGCGGATATTGGGAAAAAGTAACGCACCTGATTCCTTATTTATCAATAGTAGAGCGTGGCGAGCTGTTTTCTGTCTTATGGGGTGGAATTACTGAACTGACGATAATTTATACTCAATTGGCGACAACATTATCAAGTTTACACCATGCTGAAACTGTGTATGCGCCGCTTTCAGTATTAGTGAAAGAGAATAATGGCACCAAGTCACAAATTGACAGTATTATGAATGTCGATATTCTTGAGCGATTAAATACCGACAAAGATTCATCGATTACTATAACGCCGTTAAATAGTGAACCAACATCAATATCTTTAGCGCAATTGGCTTTTTTAACCGCCGAATTAATTTTCCCATTAGTCAATAAAACCAGAGTGCCAACTTTTGAAAATGTGGATTTACTTGATTTTCCTGGATATCGAGGGCGTTTAAATTTGATATCGATTTCAGATGTGAAAGAAGGCAACCCTATTGCTCAGCTTTTATTACGTGGTAAAGTTGCTTATCTTTTTGAAAAATATACTGATAGTCAAGAAATGAACGTGCTAGTTGTTTGCACTCCGTCAGATAAACAATCTGATGTTAATGATGTTGGTCCAGTACTTGAACGTTGGATCGATAAAACCCAAGGTGAAACAGCTGAAAAAAGAGCGACGAAAAAAGCCGGATTATTATGGGCAATTACCATGTTTGATAAACGCATTGGTACCTCATTAACTTTATCAGAAGACAATCTTAAAAATAGCTGGGGTAAAGGTGGGTTACTTCAGCAAACTATTTTAGAACGCTTTGGTAGTTACGATTGGTTAAGCAACTGGTCTAATGATCATCAATTTAATAATGTCTTTCTTGTGCGCAAACCAGGATTTGATGTACCGTTTTTAAATGTCGAGCCGAACACTTACCAAGAGCAATCTTATAATGAAAATTATCAAGATAAAATGAATGCATTAAGAAATACATTTGTGCAAAATAGTGATATCAAACAGTATGTGTTCCAGCCAGAAGAAGCATGGGATGCCATGTTAAAACTCAATGATGGTGGTATAGGGCGAATTAGCCAATACTTAGAACAAGTTGCTATTACTGAAGTCAAACAGCAACGAATTGTTGAACAACTTAATGAAAAAATTGAATATATTATTAATATGCGTTTTGATACTTGGTACCAAGCGGACAATGATGAAGAACTAGCCAAGAAAAAACAAATTATTGCTGATGTTGTTAAAGAGTTACAGAGCAAAGCACTATTATTAGGTGAGCTACTTAAAGCGTTTGAATTGCCAGATCAAACTATTAGAGCGCTTTATCATTCCAATACTGTCGAAAATGAAACGCAGCAAGCAGGTAATGATAATGTGTTAGATAATTTATCTAATGATTTTGGTTTAACTGCTAATTTTGAACTATTTTCTGATGTGAGTTCATCACCAACCACCAAACAAGTCGCTATATTATCGAATGAATCTAAGTTTGCAAAAACGGTTTTCTCGGCATGGTTAGAGCATTTAAGAAATCTTGTGCTAGATAAGCATATCTTGCAGTTTTTCGGTATCAATCAAAAATCGCTCTCTTTTATGGTAGAAGAATTGATTACTGCTGCAAATCGAATGAAACTTGAAGCAAGTTTAAGCGAACGCATTTTGAATAATGAAAACACAGGTAGTAAACGTGATGATCTAGAGTCTAGACAAGTCAGCACTATTCATACCTTACTGGCAGACTTTATTGCTTGGCTGGGTTTTATTCAAGGGCAAACAAGTGATATACCAATGAGCAAAGTTAATCAGGGGAAACCAATATTTTCTTCACCACTCAGCGAATTTAATGTGCAATCATCGCATTTATTACCAAAACTGGACGATAACACGAAAAATTACTCTCAGTATGCAATATTTGATTGGTTTATTGCCTTTGCTATGCTTGCGCAAGAAAATGTAGGGCATCATGCAGGACGCGAAATTAGCCAAGAACAAAATAGCCGATTGGGCGAAATTCTTGCTTTTTTTAAGCAATCGCGGATTAATTAAAATTAAATAACAAAATATTGAATAAATAACAAAGTATAGTAGGAAAGTCTTTTTGAGTGAAAAGAGCTTTCCCAATTAATAGCTCAGATAAACAATACTCACCTATTTGAGTATAAAAATAGAGGATATCATGGCATTAAGAATTGAATTAGCTAGTTATAAACCCGGTATTGCGAAGTTTTTAGCTCAAAAATGGAGTGGTAGTTCTGACATTGATATGCTTATACAACGAAATCAAGATGGCTATTATTTATCCGGTTTAAATCAATGGAGCCCAGAAAAAAACTGGCACGCGGTTGAAAATATGTCTGTTGATAATGGACAATTAACTGGACAAATTGGTGAATGGCTGGTCGACTCTTTATTATCACAAGAAAGCCAGATTCGATTTCTTATACAAATTCGTGATAAGCAAAATGAGAATTATGTTGATGGGGGGGTTGTGAGTATTGCTGATTCGGTTCTTGCATCAACCGCATTAAACTTGCAAGCTGCACTACCGAATGACGAACAAACTATAGCGCAGCCGGATCCTGTTAGTGATTCTATTATTGAAGATCAAACACCATTAATTGAAGAATCTAGCCTTGGCGCTGAAAATGAAACGTTTGCCGAATCCATCGAACCAGAAATCATACCAGAAGAGCCAGTTAAATCGAGAAGTCGCCTAGGGTTAATTATGGCTATTATTATCGGTTGTATAGTGCTAATTGGACTTGGCATGGCTGCATGGTATTTTTTATTTTTCAAAAATCAATCACCACCAACACTACCCACTCCAGCAGTGCAAATTAGTGGTCAATGTAGTTTGAACAACGTCTCTACTGATGATTTAACTTTTATTCAACAATGTTTACAGACCAAGCCAGAGACAGATGCCATTATTCAGATCATTACTGAAGCTAAAAAAGCTGAAAAATGTAATATCGCTCAGCGGTTATATGCAAATCAGGCTCAAACTAACCCTAAAATTGCGATGTTATATGCAAAAGAGTATGACGAAAAATATTATGAAGCAAATAATTGTTTTAAAGCGGATAAAGAAACGGCTATTTATTGGTATGAAACGTCTTTGACTAATGATGCAAATAATACGTTCGTTAAAGATCGTTTAACTGAATTACAAAAATAGTGAGGAGCAAGAATGAATAAGCTAGCTATCTCGAAACGCATTTGCACACTAGGTCTAACATGCCTGCCTTTGATGGGATTTGCAACTGAGCCACTTAAACAGGCTGGAAAAACAACCTTATACCAACGTGTATTAAGTACCCCAACGTGTGAATTAAAAAACAATATTACCGATGCTACAGGCAAATCCTTGCCTGCATTTTCCCGTTATTATGTTTATGAACGCAAAAATGACAATAATCAAGAATGGCTTAGTGTTGGCCCTGATTCTTATGGAAAAACCATTGGTTGGATTAATAATTCATGTGCGATTGCTTGGAATATGCAAATGACATTGGTTTTTACAAATCCAGTTGATCGTGATCCTTTGCTCTTTTTTAAAGATAAGGCCGCATTAACGGCGATTATTGATGCAGACAAGCCTGAAGCTTTATTAAAACCTATTCGTGACGCATTAAAAGCCAATAAACCCGCATTAGAAGTGGTGGCTCAAGAACCTAAAGAGTTCGTTGATTTTAAAAGTAACTTCTATTTATTACCTATTTTACAAGGTGAAGAAGTGATGAATGGGCAAGGGTTTTATGAGCGAGTGTTAGAAGTTGCCTCAGTCAGTAAACAAGCATCATTGATAAAAAATAGCACAAAACCAACAACTACCCAGACGACTGATGATAGTGCTAACCAAGTAGCCCCTTTTAAAGCCGCCATCGTGTTTGTTATTGACTCGACTATTTCTATGGATCCTTATATTTCAAGAACTAAGGAGGCAGTAACGCGAGTTTATCAACATATTGAAAAAGAAAATTTACAAAATCAAGTTAAGTTTGGGTTGGTTTCATTTCGGTCAAGTTTAAAGGCCTCTGATAAGCTTGAATTTGTGAGTAAAATTTTTGCTGATCCCAATAAAGTTAAAGATAAAGAGGACTTTAAACAACTGAGCTCTTCGCTTAAACAAGCTTCCGTTTCTACCTCGTATTTTGCCGAAGATTCCTATGCAGGTGTCGCTCAAGCATTAAATGATATTAATTGGAATAGCTTTGGGGCGCGTTATATGATTTTGATAACCGATGCAAGTGCAATTCCTGGTGATGATAAGCTCTCTAGTACAGGCATGGATGCGGCGCAATTAAGACTTGAAGCTCAGCATAAAGGTGTTGCGATTTATGCATTACATTTAAAAACGCCAAGTGGTGCAAAAGATCATCAAATTGCGGCAGAACAATATTCGGACTTAACGTATAACGATTTTATTCATAAATCACTTTATTACCCAGTGAATGCAGGTGATGTGAATGAGTTTGGTCAAAAAGTTGATTTGCTAGCAAAAGCATTGTCTGAACAAGTTAAACTTGCTTATAAAGGTGAAGCTTCTATTGGTAATGCCATCAATGCAAAAGATGATAATTCAGACATGTTAAAAGATGCATTGCTACTAAGCAAGGCAATGCAACTGGCTTATTTGGGAGATGTTAAAGGCACTCAAGCACCGTCCGTTTTTAAAGCATGGATTGCCGATAAAGATTTTGTCAAACCGACTATTCCAACAGCAGAGCCACGTATATTATTAACAAAATCGCAACTAAGTGATTTGAGCGATGTGGTTAGCAAAATCGCTAATGCGGCTAATGATGGATTGATTTCTGCCGATGATATGTTCTCTCAACTTCGTTCTGTTGCGGCTGCAATGGGGCAAGATCCAAGTAAATTAAAATCTGATTCCGTCACAAAAATTGCTGACTTAGGTTTGCTGGGTGAATATTTAGATAATATCCCTTATAAAAGCGATGTCACTGGACTTGATCAAGATACATGGAAAAGTATGAGTGGGCTTGAACAAGAAAAATTTATTCGTAATTTAAACAGTAAAATTCGCTATTATCAAAAATGTAATGCGGATGTCGATCGTTGGATTTCATTAGCTGACGGCAGTGATCCTCGCGAAAATGTTTATCCTATACCATTAGAAATGTTGCCGTAAAATGTTAAATATTAAGCAATTATCGATTTCACGTTCCACAGGTAAAACCTTTTTTAGCGTTTGTCTACCGACGCTTACTGTCAAAGCGGGTGAAGTTGTGGTTATTCAAGGTGATAGTGGCGCAGGTAAAAGCACTTTACTTGAAATGGTGGGCATGATTTTAAAACCAGACCAAATTGATGGTTATAACTTAGTTGTCGATAATTGTGATATTGATATCGCAACGCTAATCAAGCAAGATAAAATCGATGAACTTGCTGATATTCGGGCGCAATATTTAGGTTTTATGCTGCAAACAGGTGGATTACTGCCATTTTTGACGATTCGTGACAACATTTTATTATCATTGAAGTTATTACAAAAAAAAGTGGATAATAGCCGGTTTGATTATCTAGTGCAAAAACTCAATATCGTTCATTTGCTCAATAAATATCCTAAACAGTTATCAATTGGTGAAAGGCAACGAGCTTCTTTTATTCGTTCGATTATTCATAAGCCAGCGTTGTTACTTGCCGATGAGCCGACTTCGGCATTGGATCCCTATAATGCGAATTTACTGTTTAATTTAATTATTGAACAAGCTCAGCAAGATAACATTGCTGCCATGATTGTCACACATGACTGGCAACGCATCGCTAACAAAGAATTATTGACTTTATCGGCTAAGTTAATCTCGGCACAATCATCAGAATTTTTACCGTTACAAGATAAGGCGTAAAAAATGACTAAAGCAATATCAAAATGGTTACTTGTTACTCGTTTATCGTTAGCGGACTTATGGTATGACAAAAAAGTATCATTTTGTATTATTGCCTCAGTAATATCAGTGATTACACCCTTGTTATTGTTATTTAGTTTAAAGTACGGTGTTGTTTCGCAGCTTCGAGAACAATTACTCAGTGATCCGCAAAATTTAGAAGTAAAAATTGTAGGGAATTTGCAACTTAAAGATGAAATGTTTGAGTGGATAAAACAGCAATCTGAAACAGCTTTTGTGATTCCACTCACACGTTCGTTAAATACGCAAGCTGATTTAATGAAAGATGCTAACCATTTCGTCAATAATGCCGACATTATTCCCACGGCTAAAGATGATCCAATAACAAAAAATTTGTCATTACCGAATAATAAAAAGCAAATTTTATTAAGTTCATTATCAGCCGAAAAAATGCAAGTCACGATGGGCAGTCACGTGAAAATGGTGATCACAAGGCAGCTTGATGGAAAACTTGAAAAAGGAATGACTGAATTAGAAGTAGTTGGCATTATTCCCGAAAATCGTTATAGCCGTGCAGCGGCTTTTGTCTCTTTAGATTTACTGATTGATATGGAAAACTATTATGATGGATATCAAAGTGATGTTTTTCTAACCTCAACGGGGCAATTCAATCCACCTAATCATACTGCGTTTGCGCGAGCCCGTATTTATGCGGACTCACTGGATAATGTCGCACCGTTAGCATATAAATTACGAGAAAAACATATCGAAACGCGTACCCAAGCTAATGCAATTGAAAACATACAAGCGATTGATCGAGTGCTTAATTTTATTTTTAGCGTTATTGCCATTACGGCAGTATTGGGATGTGTTTTATCGTTTACTGGTTCATTTTTATCGAATATTGAACGTAAACGTAAAGATATTGCTTTTATGCGATTACTTGGATTTCGTTCAAAAGGCATTATGCTTTATTTGATTAACCAAGCAATGATTTTGAGCTGTTTCGCTTTTATAATCTCTTGTGGGCTGTTTGCGGTAGGAAATTGTGCTTTTAATTTAGTTTTAGGTAAAAATTTGCTTTCACAATCCGTTGTGAGTCAATTACAATTTTATCATCTTATTATTGCATTTTTACTGACTTTATTTATTTCAGCGGGCATTGTGGTTATAGGAGGGCGACGTGCTATTCAAATTCAACCAGCAGAAAGCTTACGTGAAGCATAATTATACCCGATTAGCTTGTTGGGGATTGGCCACAATTAGCTTACTACCGGCATTAAGCTTTGCTGAACCTTGGGATAGTAAATTTTATAATCCCAAGCCGGCAAAAGATGATGTCATTTTACCGATGCCATGTGACGGTAGTTTAGTGATGAAAAAGGTATTTACCCCTACCAATAAACCGCTAGATGATGTCAAAGTCATTTTAGGGAGCAATCAAAAAGAGTTCGGTTTTGCCGAGTATGCCACACCCAATTATATTGCAGGTAGTTTTTCTGATTCAGATAAAGAACGCTATTATTTGATAGGTAAATATGAGATTACCACATTGCAATATCAATCCGTCATGAATGATACTTGCCCAACTCCTAAAGTGAATCTTGCCTTTCCTATCACGGATATTAGCTGGTTTGATGCTATTGCTTTTACAGATAAATATAATCGTTGGTTAATTGCAAACCAGTCAAAAATAAAATCAATGAGTTTACCGAATGGTTATGTCCGTTTACCCAATAATACGGAATGGGAATATGCTGCGCGTGGTGGTTCAAAAGTGACAGAATCGGAATTTCGAGAATCACGATTCCCTATGACTAAAAATCTCGAAAGTTATGCGTGGTTTTCTGGTGCCAAGTCTGCTAATGGTAAATTGCAACTGATTGGCAGGCTAGATCCTAATCCTCTAGATCTGTATGATATTTTAGGTAATGCGAGCGAAATGATGTTTGATTCGTTTAGAATGAATAAACTTGATCGCTACCATGGTCAACAAGGTGGAATGATTGTGCGTGGGGGTAGCTATTTAACACCTGAATCTTCAACTACCAGTGCTTTTCGTATTGAAAAGCCTTTCTATGATGATAAAAGTGCTTATAAAAGTAAAGATGTTGGATTTCGCTTAGTTTATACAACTGAAGTGATGAATTCGAATAACAATATAAAAGAACTAGACAAAGAATGGAGTCAATTAGGTAGTGAGACGGACAGCGCAAAAAATGGTAATGTTGTCAGCGAGCTTGAAAAAATTACTAAACAAGTTGAAGATGAAAAAACAAAAAAAGAATTAAATCAACTCAATGCACTTTTACGTAGCGCTAATCAAGCGCGCGATGAGCAACGAGATCGTTCTATTCAATCAGCTTTACAATTAGGTGCATTTTTGTGTGCTAATGTTTCAGATTTGAACGGCAAGTTTGAGTATAATGACCATTTATACAAGACAATGATCAATGAGGTTTGTGATCTAAAAGAAACAGATGTTGTAGCCGATGACAATATGTGCTCAAAAATGAAGCTAGATAATTTAAAACAAGTTGTTGATGAATCTAAAAGTGCTCGAGACTTTATATTGAAATATTATTCTGACACGATTGTTAATACGGCGTCAAATTACGAGAAAAATACGATTAATGATCAAGTTAAATCAACGCAATTTATTTTAGAAAATAGCGGCAAAGCGAATATGAGCGATTATTTAAAACTCTATTTCGAACATATTAATCAATATATTGAATCGGGGAAGATCGAGCGAACAGCTTGGCTAAAAACGTGTAATGAGATAAAAGGAAAAAAATGATGAATAAAATTATAGTAACACTTACTATATGCTTATCGCTTATTTTAACAGGGTGTCAAGGTTCTGGAGGGGTAAGTTCTAGAAATGTCGATCCTGCATTAACAAAAAGTAATACGGCTAAATTTTTTAGCAAATCAGCATGGCAATCTTGTGCTGTCGGTGCTGGTTTAGGCGGTATTGGCTGTATGTTGGCAGGTGGGAAAACAGGGGTATGTCTTGCATCTGCTGCGGTTGGTTGTGGTGTGCTGATGGGTGCTAACTATTATCTTGATAGTAAACGTGCAGAATATGCTGATACCGAAATGCGTCTTGATGTTTATATTCAAGATATTCAAAAAAACACCTACGAAGTACAGGCTGTAACTCAAACAGCAAAAGCGGTATTAGATAAGAATTTAGCAACACTTAAAGTATTAAATAATCAAATTAAAAATGATACATTAAATAAAAAACAAGCTCAAAAAGATTTGAATCAAATTGATGCGAATATTGCTTATTTGACAGATAAATTACAACGTATGAAACAAGTTGAAAATGATTGGATTTTAATATCATCTCAAGAACGACAGTCAGGTGTGAATGTATCAAAACTTGATCAACAAATAAGCCAATTGCATAAACAAATTGCAGTACTTGGAAATCAAATTAATTTTGTTACACAACAACGTTCAGCGGTTAAGGTTAGCTAATTATGAAAAAAAAATATCTTTTATTACTCAGCCCATTTATTTTTTTAGCCGGTTGTTCAACTACGCCTGAGCAGTGCGATCCAACTAATACCAACATTGGAATTATGGATAAAATTAGCTGTAATTATTCAGGGAATTATCAGGCTCGAATTGATCACAAAAAACAAATTCTAGAAGATGAAGTAAGAGCTAATCAGCAGTTTAAAGAGATTTATGCCACTATCGAGAAGCAAAAAAACGCCACCGCGTTAAGCATTAAACAAAAAAAGGCACAGCAGCAAAAGTTGAAAACGGATTTAACTAAACTAACCAATGAAGTAAAACAAAAAGCCAAAGGACGTGACGACCTACAGGCTCAAGTGAAAGATATTGAACAGCAACTGAATAAAGTGAACAATTCAAATAGTTCTGAACTTGAAAAACAAGTTGAGTTAGATAAGTTAAATAGAAAACTTCAACAATTGCAAAAAGCATTAAACATATAAATATATTTCTTACTTAATCGATGTTTAAATAACAACAGCAGTCGTTAAATAAAAGGAAATAAATTAGCAATGCAGCGAATAACAAGAATTATTTTTGATCATCATCCCGAAAAGATGTCGTTATTCGATCAATATAATTCTTTGTTAGTATTGCTAAAACCACATTTAACTGAACGTACTTTTTCGATCTTAGCTATACCAAAGTTGATTGATGATAATCAGTACATTGGATGGTACAGCCCTTTAGAAGGGCAACCTATTTTATTGAGTGAAATTAGTGCTCAATCACATAAAGCTAAGATAGAAAATACGTTACAAAATCGTATTAACGATATCGAAACTGCGGTTAAGTTAATGTCAATCACTGCTGAGCAGCAGGTATTTATTTCATCGTGGTTACCTAGAATTAAAAGTTTAGGTAATCATATTTATGTGATTAATGATGACCCCGTTATTGTTAATACCTTTGAAGATCCTATTTTACCAGCACCTGCCCCAGTTATTCCGTCAAAATCATTTTGGCATTGGTGGCATTTTTTACTTTTAGCCTTATTGTTACTTGCTTTGCTTGGTGTTCTTTGGTACTTATTTTGTCCATATGGAAAAGCAAAGCCTGAGCCAGTGGTTCTTGATGCTAAGCCAGTAATAACTCAACCAGTTGAAGAAAACAAGCAAGCTGAACCAGTACCTGAGCCTATTACTGAGTCAAAAGATCCCGCACCAGCACCTGCAGCAGAACCTTTACCAGAACCAAAGGTGAAAAATCCTCCTAACTGCATAACCAAGAAAGAGATACAAAAAAATCCAAATCCATCAAAAATGGCAATAGTCTTTGATAATTCATTATCTATGACAGTAACATTAAATGAACCGCCATCTGAAATTAAACAATATTTTCAATATATGGCTTATGGATATGGACGTAATTTTTCCGAGCAAGAAAGAATTAAATACGAAAAGCGAATGACACGTTTACCAACTCGTTTATCAAGTAGTAAAAGTGTGGCTACTTCAAGTATTGATAGCATACAACAGAACATCGATATATCACTTGTAACGCTGACTAATTGCCCTGCTGCAGATGTTTCACCGTTTTATAATTATGTTAATAGGAGAGCGCTAAAGCGTAAAATTAAGCAATTAACACCGACTGGAGCTGGCGGAGGAGGTACACCTTTGTATAGCGGTCTAGAAAAAGCCAGCAAAATGCTTGACGGTGTAAAGCGTGATGACTATATTCTGATTATTAGCGACGGTGAAGACAATTGTACAAGAAATAATATTTGTACTTTAGCTAATTATATAGCTGCACAAAAGCCACGATTAAAGATTAATATTGTGGATATTGCTGGTGAACACAAAATAGACTGCATTGCCAATGCGACGGGCGGAAAAGTATACATTGCACAAAGTCCTAAAGACTTGATTCAACAGATGAATAAAGCTGTTTCAAATCTGAAAATCAACAGACCAGTATGTCAATAAAAAACATAAGCTCCCATTAATACAAAAACAAGTAGACAATTATCTGCTTGTTTGTGTGTTTTATATTTAATTAAAGTCTGAAATTTAATGAATCTCTAAAGTTTTAGGTATTGCAAAAAATGAAAGAATCCAAAAATTACACAAATCTTATATTTAAACATCTATCTGACTGAAACTTTTTGACAAAATTTTTAAAGATTTTCACCAAAATCTATTTAGATGATAATTATCTTCTTTAATAAGAAAGTTACACCATTACCCAATAAAAAACCAGACATAGCATCTGGTTTTTATGTTTGTTTTTTTATAACAGTAATATTTAGAAATCTAAATTGGCTGCTTTAAGGGCATTTTCTTCAATGAATAATCGTCGTGGTTCAACTTCATCGCCCATAAGAGTTGTAAACAATTGATCTGCTTCAATTGCGTCTTTGATGGTGACTTGTAACATACGGCGACTGGTGGGATCCATGGTGGTTTCCCATAATTGTTCAGGATTCATTTCGCCAAGACCTTTATAACGCTGAATAGTTAAGCCACGACGAGACTCTTTAATTAACCAATCAACGGCTTCTTCAAAAGATTCAACCGGCTGTTTACGCTCACCGCGTTGAATAAAGGCACTCTCTTCCAGTAGATCTTTTAATTGTGCGCCAAGGCGGCAGATATTACGGTATTCATTGCTATGGATAAAGACTTGATCTAATGGATAATTTGTATCAACACCATGGGTTCTGATTTTAATGGTTGGCACATATAATTGTGCTTTTTCATTATATTCAGTTGAATACAGGTAGCTGCTGCCATGTTGCTCTTTGTTCGATAATTTTTCAACAATGGTTTTTGCCCAATTTTCAGACTGCTGCTGGTTTTTTAAAATACTTTCGTTTAATACGTCATGATAAACCAATTCAGAAAGTAGCGCTTTAGGGTAACGACGCTCCATTTTGGTAATCATTTTTTCGACTTTTTGATATTCGGCAATGAGTCTTTCTAACGCTTCGCCTGCAAGTGCAGGGGCATGGTCATTAACATGTAATGAGGCATCTTCAAGGGCTAAAGCAATTTGAAACTGCGTCATTGCTTCATCATCTTTGATGTATTGCTCTTGCTTGCCTTTTTTGACTTTATATAAAGGCGGTTGTGCAATATAAACATAGCCACGCTCTATGATTTCTGGCATTTGGCGATAAAAGAACGTTAGTAATAGAGTACGAATATGTGAACCATCGACATCGGCATCGGTCATGATAATAATGCTATGGTAACGCATTTTATCTGGATTATATTCATCACGGCCAATACCACAACCTAATGCAGTAATTAACGTTCCCACTTCTTGCGATGAAAGCATTTTATCAAAACGGGCTTTTTCGACGTTCAATATCTTACCTTTTAGCGGTAAAATTGCTTGATTTTTGCGGTTACGTCCTTGTTTGGCCGAGCCACCCGCAGAGTCCCCTTCCACTAGGTAGAGTTCAGATAGCGCTGGGTCTTTTTCTTGGCAATCGGCAAGTTTACCCGGTAGTCCACCTAAGTCTAAAGCACCTTTACGGCGTGTCATTTCTCGCGCTTTACGAGCGGCTTCTCGCGCTCTTGCTGCGTCAATAATTTTTCCGACGACAATCTTGGCATCGCTTGGGTTTTCAAGGAGATATTCGGCTAATTTTTCACCCATGACGGATTCAACCGCAGATTTAACTTCTGATGAGACTAATTTGTCTTTGGTTTGTGATGAGAATTTAGGATCTGGGACTTTTACTGATACAACCGCGATGAGACCTTCACGCGCATCATCACCTGTGGCACTAATTTTCGCTTTTTTGCTGTATCCTTCAGATTCCATATAATTGTTTAATGTGCGTGTCATTGCACCACGGAAACCGGCTAAGTGTGTACCACCGTCTCTTTGGGGGATGTTATTAGTAAAACAATAAATATTTTCTTGGTAACCATCGTTCCACTGCAGTGCCACTTCGACGCCAATATCGTCTTTTTCTGTGCTGAAATAAAATATTTTAGGATGAATAGGATTTTTATTTTTATTTAAATATTCAACAAAAGCTTGGATACCGCCTTCGTAATGATAATGTTCGCTTTTACCGGTGCGTTCATCAAGTAATCTGATGGATACCCCCGAGTTTAAGAAAGACAATTCACGTAGTCGTTTAGCTAAGATTTCATAAACAAACTCAATATTAGTAAAAGTTTCTGGACTTGGCCAGAAGCGAACATAGGTACCTGATTCAGTGGTGTCGTCAATCACTTTGAGTGGCGCTTGTGGCACCCCTAAGTGATAAATTTGTTGGTGAATTTTACCATCACGATAAATCACTAATTCTAACTTATCCGATAAAGCATTAACCACTGAAACACCCACACCGTGTAAACCACCGGATACTTTGTAAGAATTATCATCAAATTTACCACCTGCATGTAGCACGGTCATAATAACTTCAGCCGCTGAGATACCTTCTTCCTCATGAATACCAGTCGGAATACCACGACCATCGTCACGCACAGAAACAGAGTTATCGGGATGAATTGTCACTTCAATATGGTGACAATACCCAGCTAATGCTTCATCTATGGCATTATCGACCACTTCAAAAACCATATGGTGAAGTCCTGTTCCATCATCAGTATCACCAATATACATACCTGGACGTTTACGGACAGCATCAAGCCCTTTGAGTACTTTAATGCTAGAAGAATCATAAGAATTAGACATGGATTTCTCGACTTATTTGATTGTTTATATCATTCTGTATATTTAAGAAATTATACCAGATTTTATATAAAAAATCTTATCATTTTCATCGATCATGTGGGTAATTTGCGCTAGGTTAACGGCGGTAATAAATACTTGTGAATGAGCTAATTTTAAACGTTTGGCTAACAACGCTCGTTTATTGTTATCGAGTTCAGAGGCAAAATCATCAATCAAGTAAACACAAGCTTGGGTACTTTGCTTTGAGTAATATTCACCTTGAGATAGGCGTAAGGCACACATTAATAGCTTTAATTGACCACGCGATAACAAATCTTCAACTGGAATATTGTCGACACGTAATCGAATATCCGCTTTATGTGGACCGACTGATGTGTAGCTAAGGAGTTTGTCTCGCTCATATTGTTTATATAATATTTCAGCATAGTCAGTACTATGTTCCCAACCTTGATAATATTGGCAATTCAGCTGATATTCGGGTAAAAAGTCATGGCAAGTTTTTATAATTTCAGGGAAAATCTGTTGCGAATAATCCGCTCTAATGTGACTAATTTTCTCAGCAATGGGAGCGAGTTCTTTGTCCCAAGGTAATAATTGATTATAACTATGGGATTGCTTTAATAATGCATTGCGCTGTTTAAATAAGCGTTTTAGATTATTCCATAAATGAACAAATTCTGGATAATGATGAAAACATCCCCAATCAATAAATGCGCGACGATATTTGGGACCACCGCTCAATAAATCAAACCCTTCAGGTGTAATTAATTGTATGGGTAATAATTTGGCTAAATCAGCTAATCGAAAGCCTTCGTCCCCATCTATTTTGATTTTATTTTCGCTATTCCGTGACTTTGCAAGACCAATGGAATGGACTTGTTGATGGGTATTTTTTATCTCACTAAATAATACAAGCTCTGGTTGTTCATGCTGAATAATTCGATTTGATTGAGTATGTCTAAATGCGCGACCATGGCCAAGCATATAAATAGCTTCAAGTAAGCTCGTTTTTCCACTACCATTATCACCAACAATAAAATTGAAATGTGGCGATAAAGATAATTGTGCATGATCAATATTACGGAAATGATGAATGTTGATTTTTGATAGAGTCATATGCCTTGAATAAGGCCGGCCGAAGCCGGACAATTAAATGAGATTTGATTATAAGCGCATTGGCATAACAACATAAGTAGCGGTCTGATTGTTGATATCTTCTATTTGTACACTTGATGTTGCATCAGTTAATAGCAGTTGTACGCTATCACATTTCAATGTATTTAATATATCAAGTAAATAGGTGACATTGAAGCCGATCTCAAGCTCTGCTGATTCATATTTTACGTCAATAACTTCTTCTGCTTCTTCCTGTTCTGGATTATTTGCGGTGATTTTTATCTGATTGTTATGGACATAAAGTCGAATACCTCGGAATTTTTCGTTGGATAAGATCGCAACACGTGATAGGGCGTTTCTGAGTTCTTCACAAGATACTTCAAGTGGTTTATCGGGGTTGCGTGGTAATACGCGTTTGTAGTCGGGGAATCTGCCATCAATGAGTTTTGATGTGAAGGTGAAATCACCAAGATTAACACGTAAATTATTATTACCGATTTGCATATTGATTAATTCGTCGTTATCACTAACCAGTTTAGCAAGCTCAAGGACCCCTTTTCTTGGTAAAATGACTGAACAAGAAGTTTTAGTATCTTCTTCAATAGGTTGTGCACATAAAGCTAATCGATGTCCATCTGTTGCAACTGATTTTAATAAACCATCTTCAATTTCAAATAACATGCCATTTAAATAATATCTTACATCTTGGTTAGCCATTGAAAATTGCACTGCATCAATAAGACGTTTAATGGTTTTTTGTGGAATAGAAAGATCAACATCACTTTGCCAATTTTCTAAATTAGGAAAATCGCTAGCGGGCAGTGTGGATAAAGAAAATTTACTACGACCTGATTGAATCATCAATCGGTTATCATCAACGCTTATCGAAATTTTGGCATTATTAGGTAGGTTTCGGCAAATATCAAGAAATTTCCTTGCTGGCACGGTTGTTGCACCAGGTTCACTTAGTTCAACTAATGGTATATGCGATATCATTTCTATTTCAAGATCAGTTCCCGTCATCGATAGCGTGTTATCGCTTACTTGTAATAGTAAATTACCCAAAATTGGTAGTGTTGGACGACTACTCAATGGTGCACTGACAAGTTGCAATGGTTTTATCAATTTTTCACGATCTATAATAAATTTCATAGTATTGATTCTTTTTTAAGTTGATAATGTTCGAATTAAATTGGAGTAATCTTCTTTAATATTATTGCTTTCTTCTTTCAACTCTGCAATCTTTCTACATGCATGTAATACCGTTGTGTGATCTCTGCCTCCAAAGCCATCGCCGATCTCTGGCAGGCTTTTGTTGGTCAGTTCTTTGGCAAGTGCCATTGCCATTTGTCGTGGTCTTGCAACAGAACGAGAACGACGTTTAGAAAGTAAATCTGATACTTTAATTTTATAGTATTCGGCAACCGTTTTTTGAATGTTTTCAATGGTAACTAGTTTTTCTTGTAAAGCTAGTAAATCTTTTAAGGCATCTTTAACAAAATCAATGGTAATGGCTTTACCAGTAAAATTAGCATTAGCGATAACACGATTAAGCGCACCTTCTAATTCACGAACATTGGAACGTAATCGTTTAGCAATAAAAAAAGCGACTTCTTCAGGTAACTTAATATGATTTTCTTCGGCTTTTTTCATTAAAATTGCAACTCGTGTTTCTAGTTCGGGTGGTTCGATTGCAATGGTTAATCCCCAACCAAAACGTGATTTTAAGCGATCCTCAACGCCATTTATTTCCTTAGGGTAGCGATCAGAAGTTAATATAATTTGTTGATTGCCTTCTAACAATGAATTGAACGTATGAAAAAATTCTTCTTGCGAACGCTCTTTATTCGCAAAAAATTGAATGTCATCAATAAGCAACGCATCAACTGAACGATAGTAGTTCTTAAATTCTTCAATCGCATTATTTTGTAATGCTTTAACCATATCTTGCACAAAGCGTTCCGAATGCATGTAGACAACTTTAGCGTTGGCTTTTTCAGCCATTATTTGATTACCAACTGCATGTAATAAATGGGTTTTACCTAAACCGGTAGAGCCATATAAAAATAATGGGTTATAAGCTTTGCCAGGGTTTTCAGCTACTTGTTTTGCTGCAGCAACCGCAAGCTGGTTGGATTTACCTTCAACAAAGCTATTAAACGTGTGCTTATGATTAATACCTGAATGGTAGACATGATTATTATTTGTTTCTTTTGTCGTTTTCCATGCAGGTACCACTTCTGTTTTGCGCTGACTACTTTGCAATTTTTTATCGGTAGATACAGTTGAACCAACTTCAAGAAATAATTTTAGAGAATCGTCATTAAAAAGTTTATTTAATAATTGGGAAATAGTTGTTAGATATTTATTTCTGACCCAATCTAGGACAAATCTATTTGGTGCATAAATATAGAGTTTATTATCAACCAGTTCCGCTTGCAACGGACGAATCCATAAATTGAATTCCGTTGTCGGGATCTCTTCTTGTAATTGAGAAAGGCAATCTTGCCAAATTGCGGTAGGCACGGCAACTCCTTTAACTTTGCTTACTAACAATACTGTAAAGCATTATAATCTTTTTTGTGGATAATTTGTAGATCTAAGGTGATATATAATTTAGTTGTTAACAAAAAAGATAGATAAAAAAACCCGGCTTTTAACCGGGTCTTAATCAATAATTTAAAAAATTAATTTGTTGTATTAGTTACTTCAACTTGTTGAATGTTACGTGCTTTAACTTCAATTTCAACACGACGATCTGGTGCTAAACATGCTTTCAAGTTAGCGCCACGAAGAGCATTACATTTAGTACCAGTAACTGGTTGAGATTTACCCATACCACGTGCGCTGATTAAGTCAGCAGGAACACCTTTAGATACTAGGTATTTCATAACTGAGTTAGCTCGTTTTTCTGATAGTTTTTGGTTATAGTTATCTGAACCGATACGATCAGTATGACCAATTACTACGATAGCGCTTTCAGTTGGGTTAATTTTAACAAGATTTGTAAGTAAGTTGTCTAATGCTTGGCGACCTTCTTCTTTTAAGTCAGCTTTTGCATAAGAAAATAATACATCTTCATTTAATACATAACGGTTTTCTTGAGTTTTTACTTCAACCGGTGGTGTAGCAACTGCAGTAGAACCTAAACGGTAAGTGATACCTAAAGTTACTAAACCTGCATCTGGAGAAGCGTCAGTTTTAGTATGAATATGTTGAACATATTGATATTCTAAACGAGTAGAGAAATCTTCGTCGATACGATAGTCAAGACCTAATGCATAAACAGGAGATACGTCAGTTTTTGTGCCACCGTGACCGTATTGTGCTTTAATATCTCCACCATTTTTCCATTTAGCGATAGTTACCATTCCACCAGCACGACCATAGATATCTAAATCGTCAGAGATAAATGATAATGGATAGCTTAATTTACCAGTTAAAGATACACCTTGTGCAGAAATCTTGCTGTTTCCAGCTTTAGTATTATCAGCAGTCCGAGTTCTTTTATATTTAGCAGAACCTAACCAATCATAACCTAATTCAAATGCTAAATAAGGGTTTGCTTGGAAACCAAGGAAAGCACCGCCCGCAACATTACTACGATTTGATGTTTTAATACCGATTTCATCTTTATTATAGCCACGGACTTTATTGGCATCTAATCTGTAAAGTTCTGACCAACCTAATTTAGCACCTGTATAAAAAGTGTTTTCTTCGTATGATGCGTTAGCTGCAGTAGCTGTTAAACTTGCAACTGCGATTGCTAGAGCTAGAGTAGTTTTTTTCATTTTATTGCCTCAACTTATATGTTGTTATAGACGATGTTTAGTTTCTTTATTGTTTAAAATTTACTTCAAATAAAAAAGAACAATTACTTATTTTTATATAATTATGTTACCCATAATTTAGTGCCTAGTATAACATAGATAATAGGCAAATCTATAGTTATTGCTACAGCAATAGAAAATATTTAAATAATTTTATCAAATTATTTTGTTAATAGTCATGTAAAAGTCATTAATGGTATTTGCTAATGAATTAGCCATAATAAAGAAGTCCGCTTCAAGTCGTTTATCAAATTCATCGGAACCGATATCTTCATTTTCGTCTAAAATAACCGAGTCAAATTTAATTCGTTTAAATGTTAAGTCATTATTGACGATAAAGCTGACGCCTCTTTCGTCAATAATTTTAATTTTAGTGATCCATTTTCCAGAATCAAAATGGACACGCATTTCATCGCTGGTGATTTCTTGATTTTTACAACTGATAATCCCATTACCCTCAAGCGGATCTTTAAGTTCGGCTTGGTCACCCAATAAAAATGGCGGGAATGTTAAATTCTCTTTAGCCCATGTGGTCATGACTTGCTCAAGAGGTTTATCAATTGATAAAGGTATTAAAGCAAGTGAACCAAGCTCTTTACGTAATATAGCTAAGATATCTTCTGCTTGTTTAAAACTACTACAATCAACAATAATGCGTTTATTCTGTGTATCAATCCATAACCAATAGTGATTATATTTACTAAATGCTCTTGGCATTAGATCAATCATGACTTCGTCTTTTAAGGTGGCTTTTTCGTTTTTAGTCAGCTTTCTGTTTAAAGCTTGTTCTTGCTTATCGATTTTCTCTAATAATGCTTGTTTAATGACGGGGGCAGGTAATATTTTTGTTTCTTTTTTGATACGTAATAACAAATGCCCTTGTATATCAACAATAAAATCATCGTTATTATTATCATGATAAGGAGAAACCCAACCTATTTTGGTGGTATCTAAACTACCACACGGAGTAAAAAGCTGAGATTTTAGTGCTTTTTCAATCGCATCTTTATTAAGTAATGTATCATTATTAAGTTGATAAATGATGGCATTTTTAAACCAAAGCATACTTTTCTATTTCCTGAATTTTTTGTGATAAAGTTTTTATCTTGTTTAAACGAGTAACAACTTATAGTGGATAAGCCGAGATTATTTTGTTATTGAGTATGAATGTATATTCATTAAAAGTGATAAGATACACCCATATAAACTGAGGTTACAGTGCTATTGTCAACCATAGGGCTATCGGCCGCATCGCCAGTTAACTTATCAATATGAACTCCGCCAAAAGTCGCAATATTTTGGGTTAATGAATATTGTGCTGCTATTTCAGCGTAAGGTGTTAATGAATCATCAACATTAAAGTATCGTAATTTTGAACGTGAGGATTCTTTATGCGAGACACCATAATAATAATCATTATGTTTATTATTGGCCCAATTTATACCGATAGTAGGCGCAACAATTAAATTACCTTGCATATAAGGAACCGTATAATCAGCATTGACTAAAATACTATTACTTTGATTTAGTACATCTGCCCCTACGCTACTAGAAAAACTTCCCCAGTTGGTATCAATGGAATACTCGATTTCTGCAAGTAGTGTTGAATGACGGCTATTAAGTTGCTTTAATTGGTGATTATCTGAATCATGTGGTTTAAATTCATTAGATAAATAACGAGCGCCAATGGAGATGCTTTGATTATCTTCATTATACGCATAAACACCAGCCGATAAGTCATCAATAAAAAATAAGCCATTATCATAATCAATATGACCGATAGGGTAATAATTAGTGCTATAACCTTTATAAGGTGAATTTGCCAAATCCATACCCGCCCCGATGGAAATGGGATCAGCTAACGCATTTTTGGTGGTGCCTAAAACGATGATTGACAAAATAGAAAGTGCACAAGCTGTTTTTTTCATTGTTTTATACCCATATATAAAAAGTGATCACCTGTAGCTAGTAACACAAACTTTATTATCATTTATTTTGCTGTTTCGCATATCGTCACACAATCTATACATTAATTGTACATTGTAACAAACCAATTTCTTGAATAATAATGCCACATTTTATCGTATTTGAATATGGATTAGTGAGATAATTATGAGTAAACCAACTTTAGAAATGATTAATAGTCGTCCTGATGATGCGACATTGTTAGCGGATGAAGCTAAATATTGTTCTTTTGGTGATACCGTGCATTATGTTGAACCACCAAAAATCTTTGATGGTTGTGAAGGTAGCTACATGTATGATAAAGAAGGCAAAGCTTTCCTTGACTTACAAATGTGGTATTCTGCGTGTAACTTTGGTTATGCTAATGAACGTTTAAATAATGTGCTTAAAAAGCAAATTGATACTTTACCACAGTGCGCTAGCCAATATTTGCATCCAACTAAAATTGAATTAGCCAAAACGATAGCCCAAGGCATGGAAAAACGCTTTGGTTATGAAGGACGAGTACATTTCAATGTGGGTGGTTCACAATGTATTGAAGACTCTTTAAAATTGGTTCGTAATGCATCTGGCGGTAAATCGTTAATGTTTGCTTTCCAAGGTGGATACCATGGTCGTACTTTAGGCGCTTCATCCATTACATCAAGTTATCGTTATCGTCGTCGCTATGGTCATTTTGGTGATCGTGCTATGTTTGTTCCATTCCCATATCCTTTCCGTCGACCAAAAGGCATGACAGCAGAAGAATATGGTGAACATTTGGTGGCTGAATTTGCGCGTTTATTTGAAACCGAATACCACGGTGTTTGGGATCCAAAAGTGGGACAAGCGGAATATGCAGCGTTTTATGCCGAACCTTTACAAGCAACAGGTGGTTATATTGTTCCTCCTCGTAATTACTTTAAAGGTCTTAAAAAAGTATTAGATCAGTATGGTATTTTATTAGTCGTTGATGAAATCCAAATGGGCTTTTATCGTACTGGTAAACTTTGGTCAATTGAACACTTTGATGTCAAACCTGATGTTGTGGTTTTTGCTAAAGCATTAACTAATGGTCTTAATCCGCTAGGTGGTTTATGGGCACGTGAAGAATTAATTAATCCACAAGTATTCCCAGTTGGTTCAACTCACTCAACTTTTGCCTCAAATCCACTTGGTACAGCAGTTGGTCTTGAAGTGTTAAAAATGACTTCTGAAACCGATTACGAAAAAATGGTCATGGAGAGCGGTGCTTACTTCCTAGAAGGTTTAAAAACACTTGAGAAGAAACACAAAGAGATCGGCGAAGTTGATGGTTTAGGCTTAGCGCTACGTGCTGAAATCTGTACTGAAGATGGCTTTACAGCCAATAAAGCACTTGTTGACAAAATGGTTGATATCGGTATGTCCGGTGATCTTGATTGGAAAGGTACCAAAATGGGCTTAGTGCTGGATATTGGTGGTTACTATAAAAACGTGATTACCTTTGCGCCATCGTTACACATCTCTCGTCAAGAAATTGATCAGGGTATTGAACTGTTGGATCAATTAATTACTCGAGCTAAAAAAGAGCTTTAATTGTTTTGTTTTCATTTTCCCGCCAATGTCTATTGGCGGGACCGCGAGTTACAGCCAATCTTATATTTAACGTTATGAAATATATCAATCAGTTAGAACCCAATGAATTAATAGACAATTTTTTAGCTCATCCTCCACAAGAATTTTCCGCATGGCTGAGTGAAGATGGTGTGCCTGTTTTTTCTGCCAAGTTTGATCTTCTTACTACTGCAGATGATGATTTCAGACATAAAATTCAAAAACTGCCTTTTTATCATAAATGGCAGCGCTACTTACAACCCAATACTTGTTTTGTTGGCGCAACTGTTTCGGAATATGCGTTACTAAATGATAAAGTGGATGCTAATCAATTAGCACAACATCTAAAAACGGCTTATGCTAAGCAATATCCTTTTTTGATTGTTAAAGATATACCTATCGCATCGCCTTTACTGAGAGACAAAGAAAATGATTATTCAATGCATCTTATTTCGTCACTAAAAGAACAAGGTTTTATTGAAGTCGAGGGGCAAGCATTGGCTTGGCTACCGATTGATTTTGTAAATATAGATGAGATTTTTTCACGATTTTCTTATAGTCGACGTAAAAATTTTAGGCGAAAACTAAAATCACGAGAAAAATTAGTGATTAATATGTTGCATAGTGGTGATGAGTGTTTTTATGACCAAGCGGTTTTAGATGAGTATTATCAATTGTATCTTAATGTTTATCAGCAAAGTGAAATCCATTTTGACTTATTGACTAAGCCCTTTTTTACTCAGCTATTACAAAGCAAAATCCAAAATGCGCATATTGTGACTTATCACCATGATGATAAGTTGGTGGGGTACAATATTTGTTTTGTTGTGAACAATATGCTAGTTGATAAGTATATTGGTATGGTTTATCCACAGGCAAGAGAGCTCAATCTCTATTTTGTAAGCTGGTTTGTTAATCTTGAATATGCTTTGCAGCAAGGATTTAGTCATTATATTGCGGGTTGGACCGATCCTGAGGTAAAAGCATCACTCGGTGCAAAATTTACTTTTACTAAGCATCTTGTCTATATTCGCAATCCATTACTAAGAGCTGTATTACGCAGATTGATTGGTCACTTTGAAAGTGATAAGGAGAAAGTAGCATGACCTGTCCTATTATTCTCAACTTTGATGGAAGCGTGGGTGATATTTGTCATGCTCAAACGATTGATGTTACGCAGTGGCAAGATACAATTCGTTTTGGTTGCACTAAGAAACAATTTAGCCAATTTAAACAGGCATTACAAAAATCTTTACCCGACACTCATGGCACGGTATTAATGGGCAGTGGTGATTTTCATCATATTTCATTATTACTTATTGAACGTTTAGCACAGCAATATTCCGCAGACAATCCGATCCAAGTTGTGATTTTTGATAATCACCCCGATAACATGCGTTATTTATTTGGTATCCATTGTGGATCATGGGTTAGTTATGTGGCAGGTTTGCCATTTGTGAGTCATGTACATGTGCTTGGTATTACCTCCCATGATATTGGACTTGCTCATTTTTGGGAAAATAGGTGGAAACCACTTTTTCATAAAAAACTGACTTATTGGAGCTTAGATGTCAATGTCGCATGGGCAAAAAAAATTGGTTTAGGACATGCTTTTAGGCATTTTGCCACACCAGATGACCTTATTGCTAACTTCTTATCCGAACAATATCATAGCGCACAACCGGTCTATTTATCGATTGATAAAGACGTATTAAGCGAAGAGGTGATTCACACCAACTGGGATCAAGGCAAGCTACAAACGTATCATCTGCTTGATACTATATCGTCAATTAAAACTAGAATTATCGGCAGTGATATTACGGGAGAACTGTCAATATGGCAGCCATCAAATTGGTTTAAACGTTTACTCAGTTCGCTAGATAAACAACCGACTATATCACCCCAAAACCTTATCAATTGGCAACAAGAACAACATCAACTTAATGTGACATTATTAAAAGCATTAGCAGTATAAATTGGTGTAAAAAAATTTCAGAAAAGTAGGTGTTTAAGTATAAAAATTTACCTACTTTTCCATTATTTGTTATGATGAGAACTTAACGTTGATGATGTTGCAAATTTTGTTTAGATAATTTGCTTTCTGCTAACGCCAAAAAGAGAATGCCCGAAACAATTAGTGTTGCACCAATTAACTTGAATAAGGTAATGGGTTCGTGAAATAACCAGATAGAAACAATCATGACTGTCACAACTTCAAAGTGCGATGCCGCAAAAGCTGGGCCTACTGGTGCTTTTTTTAATAACGTCATCCAAGTAAAGAAAGTCAGAATATAACCCGCTATTGAAATATAGATCCAAGGGTTAGTAAATACGCGAGTTAACCATTCTAGGCTCATTTCTAAAGGTTGCGCTTCAATAGCGGTTAATTTAAAACTACATTGCGCAATTGTGTCAAAAAAGAGTAATACAGAAAAACCAATTAAGTAAAATCTAGCCATATTAAGACATTCCTACAAAAATGACGCCAGCGGTGATTAATAACATTCCTATCAAACGGTAACTAGTCAGTAATTCTTTGAAAAGAATACGACCAACTAGCATAATTGTAATGATATTAAATGAAGCAAGTAATACCCCTTGAGAAAGAGGGACTAACGTTAAAAAGGCTAACCATAATAAAAATTCAGCAACATAAGAGGTAACGCCAATCCAAATCCACTTATTTTTTGCTAAATCTAGCCAATAGTACCAACCATCGCGATTGTTGGGCGCGATGGCAGCAAATTTAAAAGCAACCTGTCCTAAGGTATCGAAACAAATGTTACTAACCCAAAGTAGAATAACTAATGGTGACATTATGCTTTTATTCCTTCTGCTATATTATCAAAGAAAGAAGCACACTCCTTGATCACTTCGCGGCGCTGGCTATCAATGGTAATTAAATGATAGCTATCATTTAATACCACTAACTTTGTTGGTCCTGAAACTTGCTTTTCGACCAATTTGGCATTCGTTTCTATATTGGCGATATCATCGTTACCTGAATGCATAATTAAACAAGGCGAAATCACTTGGGGCAATTGCTTGCGCATCGCTTTTGCCAATAACTGCATTTCGGCAAGCGCAGGGAATGGATTTCCAGCAAGGCCTGCTGATGCAGCATCACCACTTAACATACTTTCAGAGACCACCGCACGAATGCGTTCATCTTTAAGTCCATAAGGCGGTTGTTCAATGAAAACCTGTTTTTGGAAAATACCCAATTTTTTAAAGTAAACAAGTAAGAAAAACAGTTTTTTTGCCCAAAATGGCATACTCCAACCATCGTAACAAAATGTGGGTGCTAACACACCAACCCCTTTAATTTGTTCAGGTCTGTCTACTGCCAGTTTGAGCGCAAGTAGTGCGCCCATTGATAGTCCTGCAACAAAGATATTATCTACATGCTGTGCTAAATAATCAGCGCCATCTTGCACGCTTTTATACCAATCTTGCCAAGTTGTTTTACACAAATCTTCTTCCGTACCACAATGCCCAGCTAACTGGATGGCATAAACCGTAAATCCTGCTTTATGTAAACCATTGGCTAAAATTCGCATTTCATTGGGCGTCCCAGTTAATCCATGAATTAATAGCACGCCATTTTTGTTACCTGGTAGAAAGTACGATAAATCTTCAATTGTACTCATTAGTATTCCTTATTCTTTTACTATCATGATCGGAATTAGCAAATCCTGAGCTTGTTTTAAGGCTTGAGTTACATTAGCAAAACTCTTGATGGCACAGTGCTCAATCTTATTTTTTTCACAATAATGAACCAGCTTGTTTTTAGCAAACACAAAATCAACATTATGCGATACGCAGTAGTCTGAAGAGCCATCACCAACATATAATATCTGCGTAAAGTGCTGTTGTTTTTTAACGTGATTACATTTGCAATTGCCGCTTTTTTTGATGCAGTCTTTGTTTGCATAGGGGAACTCAAGGCGCCAACTGCGCACATTATTGTGCGTCAATTTATTGGCAAAAATTGGCAAAAGTTTAATACCATGACGTTTTAAAATAAACTCAATGGCATAATCAAGTCCATCGCTAACTACGTGAACAGGGATATTATTTTGTTCAGTATAATGAATAAATGATTTAAAATCTGGATCAATTTCAATTTGTGATAAGACGTCATTAAGCTCGTCTAAGCTTGCATCCATTAAGGCAATTTGCTTGCTCATACATTCTTGAGAGCCAATTTTGCCATTAACCCATAATTCTTCAAGCTCATCACAACCATCTTGACCGAAATGGCTCAGCAACGTATCGGTAACGTCTTTCACACTAATTGTGCCATCAAAATCACATAAGATAATTGGCGTATGACGCTGTGTATGAGATGGATAAAAAAGAGGGTTTGTTATTGATGAAAAAGTATTCATTTCTGATATAAAAATAGTCTATTTATAGATATTGGCGCAAATTTTCTCATAAAGTGACAATAAACTTTGTAGACTCTTTGTATATGTTTTGTAACGGTCGGCTAATTGTCTGTATAATGAAGAATCTCTAAGTACAAGCTGCGGTAATTGAGAGCACATAATGAGTGAACGTATATTAATCATCGAAGATGATCAACGATTAGCCAACTTAATTCAAGTTTATCTCATTCGGCAAGGATATCTTGTTGAATGGCATAATAGTGGTGCAGGCGCTGAAGAAAAGATTCAACAGCTTAATCCTGATTTAGTTATATTAGATGTGATGTTACCTGAAAAAACAGGTTTTGATATTTGTCGTGATATACGCACATGGTTTACTAACTATATCCTCATAATGACAGCCAGCGAAGATAATATTGATGAAATTGTTGGGCTTGAATTAGGTGCAGATGATTATTTGGCTAAGCCCGTTGAGCCAAGATTACTGCTGGCCCGAATACGAGCCTTATTAAGACGGAAACAGATAGAAACTGATAAAGACAATCATAAAGAATTTGTGTTGCCACAGAATAATAAAACCCTAATATTTGGCAATTTAATCGTAGATGGTGAAAATCGAAAAGTGCTCTTGCAAGAGCAAGAAATTGATTTAACGACAGCCGAGTTTGATCTGTTATGGTTACTTGCTCATAATGCGGGGACAATTCTATCTCGAGATGATATTTTTTCTCAGGTAAGAGGTATCGATTTTGATGGTAGCGATCGGTCTATTGATGCTCGTGTGTCAAGACTTCGTCGTAAATTACTTGATGATCCAGATAATCCATCACGCATCAAAACGGTTCGTGGCAAAGGCTATTTATTTATGCGAGAGGGAGAAAGCCATTGAGTCAGCTCTTAGCTAAACCGCTATTTTTCAATCGCCGAATTGTGTTTTATTTGATCATTTTACTTTTATTGCAAAGTATTATTGCTTATGGTGCTTTATTAGTTTTTGATTCATTACCTTCATCATTAACGGATATACCTGATGATCATGTTGTGTTTCGAGAATCCCAGCGAGGTACGGTAAACCTTATTCGTATGCAGATTAACGAACATAAAGATCGCCCCCTTCAAGAAGTGGTTAGTGAATTACAACCTTATTTTGGTTATCCTATTGAAGTACTGTCAAGTAACACACGGTTACCTGATACTGTACTTAATGAGTTAAAGAAGCTGGATTTTTCTTATGATAGTGACAAAGAGGTTGTTTACATTGATTTAAAAGATGGTCATTTACTTCAATTAGGTCCGATTGTAATGCGGGATATTTTGGAATCAAATACCATGTCATTGACCATTTTTCTTATTATTTGGGCTTTATTTAGTGCCATCATCTTTTTTATTTTAATTTATATGGCGTTTAGTGTCGTTTGGAAGGATCTTGTCAATATTAGGCAAACTGCCGAACAACTTGGGCAAGGTAATTTAAAAGCACGAACCGAAAATGTAAAAGGTTGGTTGTTTAAGCCGCTCGCTAACGTATTAAATAATATGGGCACGCATATTGAACACTTAGTCAGTACCAATCAAACGATTTCCCATGCAATGGCACACGAACTACGCACACCGCTTGCACGAATGCGATTTGAACTTAGTATGCTTGAAGAAGCTAATGACGAGCAAGAAAAACGTCTTTTACAAAAAGGTATGAGTGATGATATTAACGAGCTTGAAACATTAATCAATGCCAGCTTGAATTATTTTAAAATGCAGCAAAGCAATATCGAGCTAAACTTAACGCGTGTAGCACTCAAAGAGTGGGGTGAAAAAGTGTGCCAATCACTGGCTTTATTCAAACCTAAAGAGTTTGAACTAACTTGTAATAGCCAAGATGCATACGCTATGATTGATACCAATTTAGTTGAAACTATTGTAAAAAATCTGTTACTTAATGCGTTTAAATATGCAGCACATAAAGCAGTTTTAAATATTACCAAACATGAAAATCGCGTTATCCTTGAGATCGATGATGATGGCGCTGGCATTCCTTTTGATGCGCGCGAAAAGATTTTTATGCCTTTTGCCAGACTTGATACTAGCCGAACACGTTCAACGGGTGGTTATGGTCTTGGTTTAGCCTATGTAAAATTAATGGCAGAATTTCATGATGGTAAAGCATTTGTAGTAACCAGTCCCCTTGGTGGCGCAAGATTTGTGGTTTCGCTAAAGTCAGGCGATGAATAAAACAATCATTAAAGGTAATTTTTTAGCCAAATCAGTCAGGTATCATTTTGATTTTATTTTGTTTTTTATTTTGATTTTTTGATCTAACAATAGTTTTTTTGTTAAAACCAATAGGCTTTTGTGAAAAGCTCATTTTGTCGATGCAAATCGCCTATTTTCCATTTCAGAAACAAGAAAAATTTGTTATATTCGTCAGCTAACATAATACGCAATAACAAAGCAAAAATTCTCAATTTGTTATTAATAAATATATCATCAGAGGTTTTTTATGAGCGGTTCATTACCGACCGAGACAGATAATCGTCCATCTAATTTTATTCGTCAAATTATTGATGCAGATTTAGCAGCAGGAAAATATAAAACAACGCATACCCGTTTTCCGCCAGAACCTAATGGTTATTTACATATTGGCCATGCTAAATCAATTTGTTTAAATTTTGGTATTGCGCAAGACTATCAGGGTAAATGTAACTTACGTTTTGATGATACTAATCCAGCCAAAGAAGATATAGAGTATGTTGAGTCGATTAAACAAGATGTCCGTTGGTTAGGGTTTGAATGGGATGGTGAGATTTGTTACTCATCTGATTATTTTGACCGGCTATATGATTATGCAATTGAACTCATCAATAAAGGGCTTGCTTATGTTGACGAGCTGTCTGCTGATGAAATTCGTGAATATCGTGGTACTTTAACGCAACCGGGTAAAAATAGCCCTTATCGCGATCGTAGTATTGAAGAAAATTTAGCACTTTTTATACAAATGAAAGAAGGCAAATTCGCCGAAGGAAAAGCCTGCCTAAGAGCCAAAATTGACATGGCCTCGCCATTTATTGTGATGCGCGATCCTGTGTTATACCGCATCAAATTTGCCGAGCATCACCAAACAGGCAACAAGTGGTGCATTTACCCAATGTACGATTTTACCCATTGTATTTCAGATGCGATTGAAAACATCACCCATTCACTGTGTACGCTTGAATTCCAAGACAATCGCCGTTTATATGACTGGGTATTAGACAATATTACGATCGAAGCGCGTCCGCACCAGTATGAATTTTCAAGATTAAATTTAGAGTATGCCATTACGTCTAAACGTAAGCTAAACCTATTAGTAGCAGAAAACATTGTTGATGGCTGGGATGACCCGCGTATGCCAACGGTATCGGGTTTACGTCGCCGAGGTTATACACCTGCTTCGATCCGTGAATTTTGCCGACGAATTGGGGTGACTAAGCAAGAAAATACTGTTGAAATGAGCACCCTTGAGTTTTGTATTCGTGAAGATCTGAATGAAAACGCACCTCGTGCAATGGCGGTGCTAGATCCCGTTAAAGTTGTGATCGAGAACTTCTCTGACACGATTGACGAAGTGCTTAGCATGCCAAATCACCCAAACCGCCCAGAATTAGGTGCTCGCGAAGTGACATTCACGCGTGAAATTTACATCGACCGAGCTGATTTTAGAGAAGAAGCCAATAAAAATTACAAACGTTTAGTACTGGGTAAAGAGGTTCGTTTACGTAATGCTTATGTGATACGAGCTGATCGCGTTGAAAAAGACGCCGAAGGCAACATCCAAACGATCTATTGTAGTTACGATCCGGCAACATTAAATAAAAATCCAGAAGATGGACGTAAGGTGAAAGGCGTCATTCATTGGGTTTCGGCTAAGTTTGCCAAACCGGCTGAAATTCGTCTGTATGATCGTTTATTTAATACGCCAACCCCAGGTGCAGCCGAGGACTTTTTATCAACCATTAATCCTAATTCATTAATTATTAAACAAGGTTTTGTTGAGCCAAGTTTACAACATGCACAAGCCGAGCATGCTTACCAATTTGAACGTGAAGGGTACTTCTGTTTAGATAGTAAATTTGCAACCGAAGATAAATTAGTGTTTAACCGAACAGTGGGCTTAAGAGACAGCTGGAACGAAGCATAATTTAACTCGCCAGTCATTCGCCAACTTAATTCGGCGAATGACGACCGCTTTCAATGATTTAGTTCTTATGTTTAAACAATTTTATTTGTTGATTCAAATAACTCAGTAAATCAGGTATACGGTATTTGCCTGCCATTAATTGCACGTTTTCTGCCGTACTTTCTAACGATATGCCGATTGAAGTCACATATAAAGGATGTTTGATCTGACATCGCATAACTTCAATCAAATATTCGCTATTACCAGAAAAAGGTTTTTAGTAACTCCAATAATAGAGTTGGTTTTATTTAACGCACTATACACAAGTCATCTTAACCCTATTTTACCTTCATCTAAATGCATATAACCATCAATCACGATGCTTTTAATTAGACCTAAATCAACTTTATCAAGCAGTGATAGTATGCAAGGTAAATTCCGTTGATAACATTGACCAGCTTGATAGGGGGGTAACAGTATCTTGATAATCAACGATTACCTTTTCAATTTCAGATATCGAATGAGTTCAATGATTAAATGAAACGCCGACCAATTCGCCGTGGTTATCCCAAACCATCAATGGTTAATCTATAGCGATTATGACTAATACCGCCTAAGCTACTCATTAATACAGCAACGAATCCTTAATCATGAAGTAGAAATGACACATTGTTTTTTAATGTTTTGATTATATCGTATTGATTTATATTAATTATGTTGATTTAACTGTGGCCTTGATATAATGCATCTAAAATATATCGTAATTGTGTGACATTGAATTGACCGGGTGCCGATGCATTTTTAGCGGCGCCAAAAGTCATTGCTGAGCCAAATGTTGAACCTGCTATACGGCTAACGGCACCAAGACCGGCCATCGACATGGTAACAATGGGTTTGGTGGCGTATTTTTCGTTCATTTCAGTGGTTGCAGAAAGCAAAGTTAACACATCATCAGTGGTTTGTGGCATGACGGCAATTTTAAGAATGTCGGCACCAAGGTCTTGCATCTTTTGTAATCGATAGATGATATCGCTTTTAGCGGGTGTTTTTTCAAAATCATGGTTTGATGCTACAACAAATATCTGATTTTTGTGTGCAACAGCAATTATATCTTTTACGTAATCATCGCCAATAAACAACTCGACATCAATCAGATCGACAAGTCCACTACATGCCATTTCTTTATTTAATTCAATATATGATGTTAAAGGCCAAGGTTTGACGCCGCCTTCATTTACGGTTCTAAAGGTGAATAAAAGCGGTTTATTCGGTAATAAATCGCCTATTGTCTTTGCTATCTCTTTGACTGCATTGATATTATCAACGTTCGTAAAGTGATCAACGCGCCACTCTAAAACATCAAAATCAATAGATTGTAAAAACTTAACTTCATCAATTAATTCCGCTTTAGTTTTACCGATAATTGGCACAATAATTTTGGGTGCGCCCAAACCGATCTCAAGTTGTTTGATAGTGACTGTTTTCATTTTATATCCTGTTAATCGCCGTTGCTTTTATTATAGGGTTTTATTTTATGGGTTAGATCAAATAAAACAAGTTGATGTAATGTAATCACACTTAATTCAACTAATCATTAAAGCCCATTTGTTCTTTCACATATTCAATGGGGGCCTCTTCACCTGTCCAAATTTTTATTTGCGCAGCGCCTTGCCATAACATCATACCTATACCATTTAATGTTTTACAGCCTTGTTGTTCAGCTATTTCGAGTAGTTTTGTTTTACGTGGACTGTAAATACAGTCTGTAACAACAAGATCAGGATTTAACATTGTTGGATCAGTAATTAAGCTTTGTCCTTCTAATGGTTTCATCCCCACACCTGTTGCATGACAAAGAACCGCACTCGTTGCAATTTCTTGGCGTAGCTGATCTTTATCAGCCAGATCGATAACACGCACATGACATTGGGTATTTTGATTCAATTTTTTTGCAACCGCTTCGATCTTGGCATAGCACTCATCTTTTTGGTTAAAGATGGTGATCTCTTTTACACCATCAAGCGCAGCTTGTGCCACAATGGCTGTCGCAGCGCCACCCGCACCAAGGATAGTTATTTTTTTTCCTATCACATTAATGTTGGCTTCTTTAAGCATACGCATATAACCCATTCCATCAGTGTTATAACCAGTTAAAACCCCATTATCATTTGAAATAGTGTTACATGCTCCACTCAATTCGACAGCTGGTGTTAGCTTATCTAGATATTGGCAGACAAGCTGTTTATTAGGCATAGATATCGCACTACCACGTAAACCCAATGCCCGAATTCCTTTAATTGCATCAGGCAGTTTTTCTTGATCAACTTCAAATGCTAAATAAACATAGGGTACATTCAGTTTAGCATAAATGGTATTTTGCATTTGAGGGGATAAACTATGGCGAATAGGGTAAGCCATTAAACCAATTAATAAAAAATGTCCGTCTATATTATTTCTCATTCACCGCACTCCACAATAGCCTTATTTGCCTATAAAGCTTTCTATTTTTAACCTTCTTTAGCAACACGCGTTTAGTTTTGTATATTAAGAAGAAGTGAGTATACACTATTGATTGCACTTTCAATATCTATCGCCTAAAATAATAAGCTTTGCTTCTCAATTAAGAATCTATTTATGAATACAGTGCTTGATTTGTTCTCGTCAATAAATGCAGTTGTAGTTGCGGTAATTTGTATGTTAATTTTATCTCTTTGCCGTGTTCATGTCGTTATTAGCTTAATTATTGGCGCATTTGTTGGTGGGCTATTTAGCCATTTATCGTTGAAAGAAACCATTGATGCATTCAATACTGGGATCAGCAATGGGGCAAATATTGCGCTTTCTTATGCGATGTTAGGTGCATTTGCAGTGGCAATATCAAAATCTGGCTTACCTGAATTATTGGCAGATAAAGCGATCAAACAGCTTACCTCAAGCGATGCGAAAAAACGCATCAAATGGATTTTAATTATCATTATTGCATTAGTTAGTATTTCTTCACAAAATGTTATCCCTATTCATATTGCCTTTATACCACTTTTAATTCCGCCACTTTTATATGTGATGTCGCGATTACAACTCGATAGAAGGATGATTGCTTGTATTATGACATTTGGTCTAATTACGCCTTATATGTTTTTACCGGTGGGATTTGGGAATATCTTTTTAAATCAAATATTATTAAAAAATATTACTGCATCAGGTATGGATGTGAGCCATGTTAATGTGATGCATGCAATGGCCATTCCAGCATTAGGTATGTTTATGGGTTTATTATGGGCGATCTTTGTCAGTTATCGTAAACCTAGAGAATATAAAATTATTCGAGGCGTAGCGAATTTAGATGCGTTAAACAATGTGAATAAGCGCTCACTGATTGTTTCACTACTGGCCATTGTTCTCTCCTTTACTGTTCAGCTTTATACTGGATCGATGATTTTAGGGGCTTTAATTGGTTTTATTTGCTTTATTGTATCGGGTTCGATTAAATGGGGCGAAGCGGATGGTGTTTTTACTGATGGCATCAAAATGATGGCAATGATCGGTTTTGTGATGATTTCAGCACAAGGCTTTGCCGAAGTATTAAAACAGACTCATGAAATCGAACCACTAGTGATTCATAGCGCGGCTTTATTTGCTGGCAATAAAGTGATTGCTGCTTTTGTTATGATGTTGATTGGATTGATTATTACCTTAGGTATTGGCTCATCATTTTCGACAGTCCCTATTATTGCTGCCGTTTATGTGCCTCTTTGTGTGCAGCTTGGCTTTTCGCCAATTGCAACCGTCTGTTTAATTGGCGCATCTGGTGCAATTGGTGATGCAGGATCGCCGCCATCAGATACCATTTTAGCCACTTCTTCAGGGCTAAATCATGATGGGCAACATGACCACATTCGCGATAGCGTTATCCCAACATTTACCCATTTTAATATTCCGTTATTTATTGCTGGTTGGGTTGGATCATTAATTTTATAATCAGCATATTGTTGAATTTAGGTCACTATCATTATGAATAATCGATCACATCAAAATATTCGAGCTATTTGTGCACAAGCTATTTTTAATGTGCTAGAAGAAGGGCAATCATTAAGTGCGACATTGACAACTTTAAACCACAAAATAGCCGATAAAGATAAGGCGTTAGTACAAGAAATCTGTTTTGGTGTGATGCGAGTATTGCCAGAACTTAATTTTTATATTCACACCTTAATGAGTAAAGTGTTAACCGGTAAAAATAGAATTTTGCACTATTTATTGTTAGTGGGAATTTATCAGATTCTTTATACCCGTATTCCAGCACATGCAGCAGTCGGTGAGACAGTTAATGCGGTCAATACTCTCAAAAAAACACAGCTTAAAGGGGTTGTAAATGGTGTATTGCGTGAGTTTTTGCGCCAACAAACATCATTACAACAACAATTTACACAAGACAGCAAGCAACAAAGCCAGCAGACATTACACCCAAGTTGGTTGTTAACACGCCTTAAGCAATCCTATCCAGAGCAGTGGCAAGCCATTGTTCATGCTAATAACCAAAGGCCACCAATGTGGTTGCGAGTTAATCTTAACCAATATTCAGTAAATGATTACCAACAATTACTTGCTGAACAACAAATTGAATCCGATAGCTTTCCAGAGTTACCTAGTGCTCTGCGATTATTGTCGCCTGTCAATGTAAATAAATTACCCTATTTTGATGAGGGTGCTGTCACGGTACAAGATCTGTCTGCTCAATATGCCGCTTATTTGTTAGCACCGCAAAATGGCGAGCTCATTTTGGATATGTGCGCAGCACCTGGTGGTAAAACCACACATATTTTAGAAGTTGCTCCAAAAGCACAAGTTTTAGCGGTGGACATTGAGCCTAGCCGAGTGAAGCGCATTCACGAAAATTTAACTCGATTAAACTTACATGCCGAAGTTAAAGTTGGTGATGGATTAACCCCAGAACGATGGTGTAAAGGGCAACAATTTGATCGCATTTTACTTGATGCACCTTGCTCGGCAACAGGCGTTATCCGCCGTCATCCAGATATAAAATGGTTACGCCGAGATAATGATATTGCCCAATTAACTGAGCTACAGCATGCAATCTTAACTAATATTTGGTCTTATTTAAAAATTGGTGGTACTTTAGTTTATGCCACTTGTTCAATTCTACCAGACGAAAATAAATTACAAATTGAGCGTTTTTTACAAGAAAACACCAGCGCCAAATTACAAGGTGAACTTAAACAATTTTTACCTATTGAAAATGGTGGTGATGGTTTTTTTTATGCGGTTTTAAAAAAGCATAGTTAATACAACATAAAATATGATGATTTATCAATTATTATAAATCATCATATTGATTTTTATTGGTTATATTTATTTATGATTTCAACTAACTGTTGCCCATGTTGTCGTGCTTTTGTTTTTATTTTAGCTTGCATTTCTTCAATCTCTGGTGAAATACCATATAAAAGTATTGGTGGCAGATATTCCATTTGCGTATATAAAGTTGATACTTTGACGGGCTCTAATAAATTATCCATTAAATCGTTGTGATATTTTTTATAATTTTGTTCTTGTTGTCCTATGGTTAAACTTGGTAATAGTTTTTTACCTTTTAATTTATCGCCTTTGGAGCCATAAGCAAATTGGTAAGTAAATACTTCATCAAACCATATTTTTAATATTGCCGGCATGTTAAACCAATACATTGGATATTGTAAAACGATAAGGTCATGTCTGAGTAATGCGGCTTGCTCCTCTTGTACATTGATTTGATAGTTTGGATAAAGCTTGTGAATATTGCGAATTTCAATATCCTCAACTTTATCTTGTAATGTTTCGATAATTGTTTTATTGGCGATAGACTGTTTAATATTGGGGTGACCTAAAATAATTAATGTCATAATGATACTTTTTTCCTTTTTTGCTGTTAAAATGATAGTTACTCTAATTAGTTTATTTGTAAATAAACTTATAGCAATATCTATCAAACTTGATAGTTAGGTGAATTAATGCAAATAGATGAACAAAGACCATTAAAACGTTATAACAATAAAACTTATTATTGCCCTATTAGTTTGGCAATGGATTTAGTTGGTGGAAAATGGAAAGGGGTAATACTTTATTATTTGCTTTTTGGTGAAAAAAGATTCAGCGAATTGAAAACTATTATTCCTCATATTACCGATATGACATTAAGTATACAACTTAAAAAATTAGAGGAGGATGGGTTAATTACTCGACGCGTTTTTGGTGATAAACCCCCTTTAAAAGTTGTCTATAAATTAACGCCATTTGGCGAAAAATTAGGGCCTGTATTAGAGCAACTTTGTTTATGGGCGTTGAATATTTAAGATTGATATAAGCATCGCGGTGGAATGATTAAAGGTAACCCACGGTTTTATCTATTTTGTCAAAAAGTTTCAGGTAACTATGTGTTTAAGTATAAAAAACTAAAAAAATCACACAATCCTAACTTGGACAATCTTTAGTAGTTGTGATAAATTTTGGGCTTGTTTTATCTTATAAAGATGTTCAGATATGGCTTATACTCTCACCTACAATGATTTACCTGAAAATATCCAACATTGGCAAGGTTTACCGCTGTCATTAAATGGCTGTGAAGTGGTTCCTTTAGATTATAATGCCGGTAAAACAGGCTGGATTATTTATGGTAAAAAGTTAAATAAAACAGTCTTATCAAAATTCCAAGATCAACTTGCTATGCCAATGGTGATTGTTTCATCATGGAAAATCAAAACTTATCAGATTGTTCGTATTGCAGGGGTGATACCTAAAAAAGCTAAATCGATATCATTAGCATTAGGTATTGATGTTGCCCCAATCGATAATTTACCCACGCTACGCTCCCCGGGGTTACTTGTTATGGACATGGACTCAACCGCTATTGGCATTGAATGTATTGATGAACTGGCTAAATTGCATGGTGTCGGGCAGCAAGTTGCGGACGTGACTGAACAAACGATGCGTGGTGAACTTGATTTCACAACGAGTTTGCGCAAACGTGTGGCAACGTTAAAAGGTGCACATCAAGATCTTTTACAGCAAGTAAAAGATAGCTTGCCTCTTACGCCTGGATTGACATTTTTAGTGAAAGAATTGCATAAAAAAAATTGGCATGTTGCTATTGTGTCAGGTGGTTTTACCTATTTTGCTGATCACTTAAAGCAAAAGTTAAAATTAGTTGAAGTTTATGCCAATGCGTTAGAAATTAAACATGGTAAATTAACGGGTAAAGTGACTGGTCAAATTGTTGATGCAAAATATAAAGCAAGGACATTACAACAATTAGCTGCAACACTTAATATCCCCATTGAGCAAACAGTGGCGATTGGTGATGGTGCCAATGATTTAATGATGATTCGTATAGCGGGTTTAGGCGTTGCCTATCGTGGCAAACCCAAAGTAGTTGAAAAGGCACGAATCAGTATTAATTATGCTGATTTAACGGGTTTATGGTGCATTTTATCAACCAGTTTATTAAGTGAAGGTTAGGAGATTAAATTGGCAAAAGCGGTAAAGCGAGCTTATGTTTGTAATGATTGTGGCGCAGACTATCCGCGTTGGCAAGGTCAATGTAGTGCTTGCCATGCTTGGAATACCATAACTGAAGTGAGGCTTGCAAGTACCGCTTCGCGCAATGATAGATTAACCGGTTATGCGGGTAGTGGTGTTGGTCAAGCAAAAATTCAAAAATTATCTGAAATCAGCTTAGAGGCACTGCCAAGATTTTCAACAGGTTTTTCAGAATTTGATCGTGTGCTTGGTGGAGGCGTCGTACCGGGTAGCGCGATTTTAATTGGGGGTAATCCTGGTGCAGGTAAAAGTACGTTGTTACTGCAAACCATGAGTAAGCTATCATCACAAATGAATACACTTTATGTAACAGGTGAAGAGTCACTTCAACAAGTTGCGATGCGTGCACATCGCTTGGGTTTACCGGCTGATAATATCAATATGCTGTCCGAAACAAGCATTGAGCAAATTTGCCTGCTTGCCGAACAGTCACAACCTAAACTTATGGTAATTGACTCTATTCAAGTGATGCACCTTACTGATATCCAATCATCCCCCGGTAGTGTTGCACAAGTTCGCGAAACAGCTGCCTATTTAACGCGGTTTGCTAAAACGAAAGGAATTGCCATTATTATGGTTGGGCATGTAACCAAAGATGGTTCGCTAGCAGGGCCAAAAGTACTTGAGCACTGTATTGACTGTTCAATTTTATTAGATGGTGATGCTGATTCTCGTTTTAGAACGCTACGCAGTCATAAAAATCGCTTTGGGGCGGTGAATGAACTGGGGGTATTTGCGATGACTGAACAAGGTTTAAAAGAGGTTAGTAATCCATCCGCAATCTTTTTAAGCCGTGGCGATGAGATGCTACCGGGTAGTTCGGTCATGGTACTGTGGGAAGGTACCCGACCATTACTGGTTGAAATCCAAGCACTTGTCGATCACTCTATGTATGGTAATCCAAGACGTGTAACCGTTGGATTAGATCAAAATCGACTGGCATTATTGCTTGCGGTATTACACCGGCATGGCGGGTTACAAATGGCCGATCAAGATATTTTTGTTAATGTGGTTGGGGGGGTTAAAGTCACCGAAACTAGTGCGGATTTAGCATTGATAGCGGCGCTGGTATCCAGTTTTCGCAATCGTCCTCTACCACAAGATGTTGTTATATTTGGTGAAATTGGCCTTGGCGGTGAAATTCGACCTGTACCGAGTGGGCAAGAACGCATATCTGAAGCCGCTAAGCATGGTTTTAAAAAAGCAATCGTACCAATCGCTAATATGCCCAAGAAAAAGCCCGAAAATATGCAGATTTTTGCCGTTAAAAAAGTTTCAGAAGCATTAGATATTTTAGGTGATTTTTAAAAATCATCTCAATTATCAATCGTTAAAATTATTCCGCCGAGGTTTATCGGCGGTTAAGATTGGATTTATCTTCGATTAAATTTGCGACGAATGTTATTTTTAATAACAAATTTCATAGCAAGGTTGATAAGCACTTCCTCCCGGCAATTTCATTCGGTCTTGTTGAACAAAACTACGCAATAAATTATCAAGTTGCTGCATAATTCCGATATCTCCTTGTAACTTATATCGACCATGTTCGCCAATTTGCTTCATACCAAACTCTTTCACGTTACCAGCGACAATACCAGAAAATGCACGACGCAAATCTGCGGCTAATAGTTCCACAGGTTGATCACGATGAAGATTTAATGACGCCATATTAGCGTGCGTTGGCTCAAAAGGATGTTGTAGCGATTCATCAATTTTCAGTAGCCAATTAAATCCATAAGCATCGCCGGTTTTTAAGCGTGAAGATTTAACATGTTTAACGCCATCTTTCATAATACGTGCCACTTGTTCGGGCGAGTCGATCACGATTTGGTAAAGCTTGGTTGCCTCATCACCTAATGTGCTCCGAATAAAATTATCTATTGATGCAAAATAGCCTTCGCATTCTTTTGGTCCTGTCAAGATCAGAGGGAGTGATTGATGTTGATTGGCTGGGTTTAATAAAATACCTAGAATATAAAGCAACTCCTCGGCGGTACCCGGCCCACCCGGGAAGATGATAATACCATGCGCCAACCGCACAAAAGCTTCAAGACGTTTTTCGATATCAGGCATAATAATCAGTTCATTGACTAACGCATTAGGCGGTTCCGCTGCAATAATTGATGGTTCGGTCATGCCAATAAAGCGACTGTCTTTATAACGCTGCTGTGCATGACCAACTGCGGCACCTTTCATTGGTGCTTCCATAATACCAGGACCACAACCAGTGCAAATATTAAGTTCTCGCAAACCCAGCTGCATACCCACTTGGCGAGCATAATAATATTCGCTTTCGTTAATGGAATGTCCACCCCAGCAGACAACTAAATTTGGCTCTTCACCTACATGGAGTGAGTTTGCATTACGTAAAATTGAAAAAACAAGGTTTGTAATATAAAACGAATGATCTCTTTCAAATTTGATATTAGAAATAAGCTCTTTAACGGCGCTGATTTGACTATTTAAAAAAAGGATATCGCGTAATACAGCAAACAAGTTAGCTTGGATTGAACGAATAATTCGTCCATCAACAAAAGCGCTTTCCGGAGCATTAATCAATTCTAATTTCACGCCTCGTTCTTTGCTAATAACATTAATTTCAAAAGACTGGAATCTATCTAACAGATCTTTAGTATTATCGGTTTTAGTGCCAGCATTCAAAGTGGCTAATGAACAATTTCTAAATAATTGATAAAGTTCACTATTGGCTGATTTTTTTAAAATATCGACTTCTGCCTGAGCAAGCAAATCCATCGATCCTAATGGGCTAATATGGGTGATCATCACAACCTCTGTTTGACGGTTTTATCAGCAAGACGACTATTATATACTCAAACTGATTAAATAAGTAAATTAGATAAACTCTATTTAAAAAAGGAGGTTTATGATAGAAACTTCTCGTGTTTTGACGGTGTTATTTTAGGAAGGCGTTACCGTTTTAATTGTTCAGTAAACAGGTATTTTATAAAAATTAATTTGTTCATAGTCAAAAAATGAAGCCTATGCTAGACTGAACCAAACTCTGAAGCTCTTTTGCCTAAGTGATATTTCAATTCATAAGGTGGATTAGCCGCGGTATAGCACAGAAATGGCTATGCTTCCCGATTTGGATAAGGTGTTTAATATAATATGCAATTAGTTGATAATTATCAGCGTCGATTTCAATATCTGCGTTTGTCGATTACCGAGCTGTGTAATTTTCAGTGTCAGTACTGTTTACCCAATGGTTATCAACCTAACAAGGCTCATAAATTTCTGTCGCTCAGCGAGATTAATCATGTTGTTGCAACATTTACGGAGCTTGGTGTGCGCAAAATTCGGTTAACAGGTGGCGAACCTACTTTGCGTCGCGATTTTATGGATATTTTGTCGATCATCTCCGCTTACCCAAGTGTAAAAGAACTGGCTATGACGACTAATGGTTCTCGTTTATTAAAAAATATTCACCATTGGCATCAAGCAGGTTTGAATGCGATTAATATTAGTATTGATAGCCTTTCCCCACATTTATTTAAATTAATTACCGGTCAAGATAAGCTTAAAGAATTAATGCAATGTGTGGACAGAGCATTAGAAGTGGGTATAAAAAAAGTCAAAATTAATACTGTCTTGATGAAAAACATAAATGATAATTTAGATGATTATTTGTCATGGATTAAATGTCGACCAGTCGAATTACGTTTTATTGAACTTATGGAAACAGGCGAAAGCTTTGATGTGTTTAATCGTTATCACCAGTCCGGTAGTTTGATTGAAACAAAGCTAATTGCACAGGGTTGGCAATTGCAATCTAGAAATCCGCTATCAGGTCCCGCTAAAGTTTATGTCCATAGCGACTATCAAGGTAAAATTGGACTGATTATGCCGTATTCAAAAGATTTTTGTAAAAGTTGTAATCGATTGCGCGTATCATCCATTGGTCAATTACATTATTGTTTATTTGGTGAGGCTGCAGTTGATTTGCGTGATTTGCTTCAAAGTCCAGCGCAAAAGCAACAATTAATTGCAAGAATCTTTTCTTCGCTAATGATCAAACCAGAAAAACATCTGTTACATGCTCATAATGTTGGTATTACCCCTAATTTATCCAATATTGGTGGATAATTGAATATTTTGCTTTGGCACATTCATCAGTTGCCAATGCTTTATTGCCCAATCTAAAATTTGCTGTTGTGTGGCATCTTGCCAATGTTTTGGCACACATTGCCCTAAAAATTGCAGAGCTTGAACGGTTAATGCTTTAAGATTGTTTAAATCAATCGGGTTTGCATGGTTTTGTTTTGATAGTTTATTGCCGTTGTTATCGAGTACTAGCGGTAAATGGCAGTAGCTTGGCACAGGAAAGCCGAACAGTTGATACAGTGAGATTTGTTTAGCAGTGACTGGTAATAAATCCGCACCTCGCACAATTTCAGTAATGCCTTGCTGATGATCATCTAATACCACCACTAAATTATAGGCAAATAAGCCAGCTTTACGATGAATAATAAAATCTTCTTGTGCGCTAGCTTTTTCAACGGTTTGTAGACCACGAATTTGATCTGCAAATTGAAAAATAGGGTGATTTTGTTTTAAACGAATCGCAAACTGTTGTTTATTATTGATAGATAAATGCCGTTCACGACAAAAACCATCATAAATACCATTTGCCAGACTTTGAATTCGCTGTCTAGTACAATCACAATAATAGGCTTGTTGATTATCGATTAGCGTTTGTAAAATAGCTTGGTAACGTTCGTTGCACGATGATTGGTATAAAACCGCATCATCCCAATATAAATTTAGTGCTTCAAGCGTTTTTAATATCAGTGATGATGCCCCTTTGACTTCTCGTGGTGGGTCGATATCTTCAATACGAACCAGCCATTTACCGAGGCAAGATTTAGCTTGGAGATAACTCCCAAGCGCTGTAACCAACGAACCAAAATGTAATGGTCCTGATGGTGAAGGGGCAAAACGACCGATGTAATGCATAGGTCTAATTTGAGAATGATAGATGAAACTGGCGTTACATGCCCATCTGTTTTTCGCGCAGTTCCGCAAGCGTTTTACAATCGATACATAAATCTGCTGTTGGTCTTGCTTCTAAGCGTCGGATACCAATTTCAACACCACAAGATTCACAATAACCAAAATCGTCTGATTCGATTTTCTTTAACGTTTTTTCAATTTTTTTAATCAGTCTTCTTTCTCTATCTCGAGCGCGTAATTCAAGGCTGAATTCTTCTTCTTGCGTTGCTCGGTCAGCTGGATCTGGAAAATTCGCTGCTTCATCTTGCATGTGGGTAACTGTTTTGCCCATTTCACCTTGTAGTTGAGCAAGCCAGGCTTCTAAAATAAGTTTAAAATGTTTCAATTGCTTAGGGTTCATGTACTCCTCGCCTTGTGCCTCTTTATATGGCTCAAGCCCAGCAATTGAAAGCAGGCTAAGAGAAGATGTATTTACTTTTTGTTCCTTTTTCACAGCAATCCCCTTAAGTACAGATTATTTGAAAGCGCTAAACTATAACAATAATTCAGCCATTGGCAAAATTTTTTTATCATTTTTTTTTACTTTAGATAAAAAAATAATGTAACCGATTGTTATTGATAAAAATAATTAAATATTCCACATTTTCAAATCATTTTTGGGACATTTAGCAACTAAATCTTTTAACTTATCGTTGTCAGGTAAAATAAGATTAGGGGCAATATCAAATAAAGGGTAGAGTACAAACTCCCTATTTTTCATATGATAATGAGGGATAGTGAGTCTTTCACTATTAATGACTAAATCATCATAAAGTAAAATATCCAGATCCAAGGTTCTTGCTCCCCAACGGTTGTCTTTGCGTACCCGACCTTGCGCTTTTTCAATGGTTTGCAGTTCATCCAGCAGGGCGATTGGCGATAGATTTGTCGTCAATTTAATGACGGCATTAAGATAATCATTTTGATCTTGTGGACCAAGTGGCTTACTGCGATAAAAAGGAGAAATATCCATAACAGTCGTGTTAGGTAGCTGCTTTAATGCCGCAATTGCACGATTGGCTTGCGCCAATGGATCTTCAAGGTTACTGCCTAAGGCGATATAACAAGTTGACATAATGAGATGTTAAATTTTTGATTTGATTGTTTTTGTTGAAACCATTTTAACATATAAAATAATCGCTCCAAATGATTATATTAATGACTAACGCATTATGATTTTGGGTTATTAGAATATAACTACATAGTCTTTAACTTATAGCTAATGATAGGTTATTTTAGTTATCTCGAAGTAAACTAATTTTCCTAATCGCTTATCGTATTTGCTTAGTTTGAGAGTTTTGCATGAATTTAGGTCAACAGTTAAGTTTTTTAATCCAAAATACGCCAATAATCAGTGACCCACAAGTTATCAATTGTGCTATCAATGGGGTAACGGATTATTTTGCTTGCGCTTTACAAGCTTGCCATGAAGATGATGTTTATAAATTGCTAGCATGGATAGCGGATGAAGGTGGAAATGCGAGAGCTTGGTTAATTGGCCAAAAAAAGTTGGCTAGCGCAAGGCAAGCAGCACTTTTTAATGGCTTTCAAGCGCATTGTTTAGATTATGATGATGTACATTCAGATGTTCGAGGTCACCCATCTGCCGTTATTTTATCCGCACTCATTGCAAGTGTTCGATTCGATAAGACTGAGCAAAAGATTGATGGTCGACGTTTTTTAACGGCTTATGTGATTGGTATTGAAGTGATGGCTTTATTGGGGCAAAGCGTCAATCCACAGCATTATGAACAAGGTTGGCATACAACCATGACTTTAGGCGGGATTGCTGCAACAGCAGCTATTTGTTATCTCTATGATGAACCTTTTTTATCACAAGCATTAACGTTAGCTGCGACTCAAGCATCGGGAATGCGTTTGTTAATGGGTACGCCGATTAAGTTTTTGCATGCTGGGCTCGCAGCTGAGCATGCCATACAATCGGTTGAATGGTTAAGAGCGGGTATACATGCTGATCAGGATTTTTTAGATGATAAATTAGGTTTTTTGGCTATTTATGGGCAAGGTAATACGCATTTTGATTTAAGTCGTTGGGGCAAAACTTGGAAGATTGTTGATCCCGGATTATGGTTTAAAAATTATTCTTATTGTTCGGCTGCAGCTTATATTGCTGATGCGGGGCAATTGCTTTATCGAAATGCTAACTTTAGTGTTGATAAGATTGAGCGTATTACTATCTTTTTTTCTCCACCACAAAGTGATGCCGCGTTAATTTATCAAACGCCTTTGCTTGCTGAACAAGGGCGTTTTTCGGCTGAGTATGTTTTAGCATTAACCCTTTTAGGATTGCCACTTAGTTTTGAACAGTTTTCTGTAAAACCAATTTCAAATGGCATAAAACAATTGATGCAGAAGATGAAACGTAGCTATCAAATACAACTTATACCCCATCCACAGGCGTATAATAAACGTTATGTTGTTGTTGAAATTCTTAATCGCACCGGCGAAAAGTTGATCCAACGAATTGATATGCCAAAAGGTTCGCCAAAAAATCCATACAGTCAGCGCGAATTATCATTGAAGCTGGTCAAAGCCGTAGGCGACCAAAAGACAACGGATAATTTATTGAAAGATATTCGTGCGCTTGCGATCGATTTAGATTTGCATACATTTTTATTGTCACATCTATTTACGCTTTAACAATTAAAAATTAATTTTATGGTTAAGTCAGTTTTTTATCGTTAAATTTCAAAATCAATTTCATCAGTCAATTGGCGTAAAAAACGTTGTGTTATTTCATTTTGTGGATTATCAATTATTGATTTTGCAGGCCCTTCTTCAACAATTACGCCATCTGCCATAAAGATAACTCGGTCTGCAACATACTTAGCAAATTCCATTTCGTGGGTCACGATAATCATTGTGATATGTTGTTTGGCTAGCTGTAGCATGACTTGTAATACTTCGTGTACACGCTCGGGATCGAGTGCGGATGTTGGTTCATCAAATAATAATACTTTGGGTCTGACCGCAAGTGCTCTTGCGATAGCAACACGCTGTTGCTGACCACCAGATAAGGTGATGGGATATTGTGTGGCGTAGGATAACATACCAACGCGTTCTAATAATGCTAGGCCAAGTTGTTCGGCCTCTTTTTTATCTTTCTTTTGTCCAACAATTAATGGATAGGTGATATTTTCTAATGCGGTTTTATTTTTAAATAAGTTGTAGTGTTGAAAGACCATTGCAGATTGCTTGCGTAAATGGGTTTCTTCTTTATGACTATAATGTTTAGCATCTAGCATCGCTGTGCCAATTTGAATGGTACCGTTGTTCGGTTTTTCTAATAAATTTAAACAACGTAATAAGGTCGATTTACCTGATCCCGAAGGTCCAATAATTGCGACCACCTCGCCTTGTTTGATGTTTAGGTTGATCTCTTTTAAGACTTCATTATTAGCAAAGCGTTTAGATAAATGTGATACCGTAATCATAACACTTCTCCTTAACGATGATAAGGTACAGTGAGTTTCTGTTCTAACTGTTTTTGTATCCAAGAATAGATAACTACAGTCAACCAGTAAACAATGCCTACAGCTAAATAGGTTTCAAAGTAGAGCAATGAGTTAGCGGTTAACATTTTTCCGGCTGCTAATAGTTCTTGCACGCCAACAAAAAAGGCGACAGACGAATCTTTAAGCAATGAGATGAACATATTACCGGTGTTGGGTAAGGCACTAACCATGGCTTGAGGCAGTATAATACCGCGATAAACTTGTATTTTACTTAATCCTACTGTTAGTCCCGCTTCTTTCTGCCCGTGATCAACGGACTCTAGACTTGCTCGGAAAATTTCGGCTAAATAGGATGAATATTTTAAACTAAAGCAGATAATGGCTGCCGTTGTTGCCCCCATTTGTTTTAAAACAGGAAAAATCTGCGGTAATCCGTAATAAATAATAAACAGTAAAACAACGGATGGTATTCCTCGAAACAGAGATATAAATAGTGCAAAAAGAGTATCGATAATGATTATTTTATTGCTACGCAATAATGCAATCGCTAGCCCTAATATAATGGCAAACATAATCGATACGATGGTAATAAAAAGGGTAACCGGCAGATAAGGCAATATCTGCGGAAACACACTTAAAAAATAGTTTACATTAAAATTCATAAGGTAATATCTTCGCCAAAATATTTAATTGCCAGATTTTTCAATGTGCCATTAGTGCGTAACTTTTCGATGGCTTGATTGAATTTTTCACGCAGTGCTTGTCCTTTTTCATCTTTACTAAATGGAAATGCGACTTGCTCAATAGTAATGGGGTCACCGACTAATTTGAACGGTAGATTTTTACGCTTAATTTCAGCCAGTAATATCGGTTTTGAATTGACATAACCATCAACGCGTTGATACTCTGTGTCATATATTGCGCCATCTCGCGTTTCATAGGTCTTGATGGTGATTTCATTGTTAGGAAAGGCTTTTTTTAGATTGTTTATATGATTTGAGCCTAGCACACCCGCAATAGTTTTGCCTTTAAAATCAGTTAATTGATTGATATCATTGTTATCTTTGTGAGTCACAATTTGGCTACCATAAAAGCTATAGGTGTTCGAAAAATCATATTTGGCTTGACGAGCAGGTGTAATTGCAACCGCATTGGCAATAGTATCTAATCGTCCGGTATCAAATTGTCCCATCAATCCACCAAATTCCGCAATGACCCATTCGACTTTATAGCCTAATTCTTTGGCAATCGCTTCGGTAACCTCAACATCAAATCCGACTAAATTGCCATCTTGTTCATAACCGTTTGGGTAGCTCTGTCCTGTAGAACCCACTTTAATAATATTTTGCTCTATGGCTTGATGGTTGGATTGATTATCGCAACCCATTAAGGTTAGGCTAGTTAATAAAAGTGCGGATAGTAACGAGGTTATTTTTTTCATTGTTGATTACTCCTTTTTTTCCATTCGGTGTAGCTTTTATGATTTAAGATTTTTTCAAAATAGAGCGTGGTATGATCGGGTGTTAAATCCGCTTGCCCTATTTTTTTATAACCTTTATTCATATACGTTTGGGCAAGCCATGGATGATTTGCGGCAGTGCCTAACGTGACAGCGGGTAACTTTAGTTGGTTAATTAAAATTTGCTGTTCAACAAAATCCCATAATACATTACCATAGCCTTGACCTTTATAACGTGGATCGGTTGCAAACCAACCTAAATGGGGTAACCCATAAGGTCCTGGGTTATTGCCCCACGGAAAGCGAATGCTTAAGGTTGATAGTAGCTCATCATCTTTTTCAAATAGATACACGGCATTCGATGCAATATGCTCAGCAATCTGCGGTTGCATGACTGTCGCTGCGGCAAAATGAATGCCTAATTCAGTTGTGGCTTGATAAGCACTATGCAGTAGTGCCTGATAAGCTGGAATATCTTTATCAGTCATTAAGCGAAAGCTCATGCTAATACTCCACACTGTTGAGCATATTGAATGACTTGTGCTACTTTTTCAGGAGCAGAGCCAAGATAGTTAATTGGATCTAACCAAGTATCAAGTTCCGATTCGGTCAATATTTGGTTCAAGCTTGGATCTTCTAATAATATCTCTTTAAATGGTCGATTTTGTTCAAACGCTTTCATAGCGCTTTGATAAACCAGCTGATGAGCGGTTTGTTTGCCTAATCGCTTACCGATTTCGAACATCACTTTTTCTGATAACAGCAAGCCATTTTGCAGTGATAAATTGGCCAACATCCGATCAGCATTGACTTTAAGACCTTTAAGCACGGCAAGGGCTGTTTGCAATTGCGCTGAAATGTAAAGGTTAATTTCGGGTAGTGCGATCCATTCGGCACGCCAACTCATGGCATCGCGTTCATGTTCAACTTGCATTGATTCGTGAATTAACGCGACGCTTTTTAAAAGTGGAGCCGTCAAACTGGCTAAACCTTCTAATGCTGCTGGGTTGCGTTTATGTGGCATGGTGGTTGAGCCAATTTTTCCTGCCGAGAAAGGTTCTTCGACTTCGTTAATCTCAGTACGCATCAAGTTATAAAATTCATTACCTATTTTGCCTAATGTGCCACTGATTAGTGCGATGACTGATGCATATTCAGAAAAACGATCACGAGCTGCTTGCCAACCAATATTAGGGGTATTTAGTCCGAGTAACATTAACGCTCGCGATTCTACTTGTGGTCCTAGCTTGCCCATTGATGCATAAGTACAAATTGCGCCACTAATATTACCGACTAATACCCGTTGTTTGATTTCGCTTAAACGTTGTAAGTGCCGAATAAATTCATCTAACCATACCGCAAGTTTAAAACCAAAGGTTGTGGGAAGTGCTTGCATGCCATGTGTACGCCCAACCATGGGTAAATATTGATACTGTTTGGCTAAACGTTTTAGTTCGAGTGCCACTTGTTTACTATCGCGTTCAATGACTTCAAATGATTGTTTTAATTGTAAAACAGTTGCGGTATCGACAATATCTTGTGTGGTCGCTCCGTAATGAATATATTGACCGGCATCACCGACTTGTTTTTGTAGTGCGTTAATGGTCGACATTAACGAGTGTTTGGCTTTTGCTGCTTCTTCGGCAATGTGTTCAATTGATAGTTTAGATGCATCGGCTTTGGCTATGATTGCATTGGCTGCTTCGGTTGGAATAACGCCTAGCTCGCCTTCTGCTTTAGCTAAAGCGACTTCGACCTCTACTTGTTTTTGCAAGCGATTTTGCTCTGACCAGATCGATCTCATTTCGCTTGTACCAAAGTTATTGCCTAAAATTAAAAAATCTAAAATATGTGACGCCACCAAACTATCCTCAATCATGGTTATTATCCGGTTAAATAATTATTCGTAATTATTGGGAGATCGTCTAATAATCTGTTTGTCTATGGATATAACTAATTGGAATAAAAGATTAATAGAAATGGGCAATTTGAGTGATTTAAGTCATAATCAGAATACTTTTTGAGTGGAGGGGAGGCGCTAAACAAGTTCATCTCTTTGCAAAAATCGTTCAGAAAACCAATTGATTTTATTTGATTTTTTTTGCTTCATGTTGTTAACTATCGTTTTAATAAGAGTTAAAAATAAAATTAACTAATTAGGATAAGCTAGGCGAAAAGAAAGAAAAAATTTTGTTTATCTTTTATTTAGATAAGTGGTTTGGAAAAATATTAAAAATAAATAAAATCAGTATTTTTCTAAATGTCTTTTAATAATCAAAATTATCTCAAATTTAAAAGATCAAAGAAAAACACGCTAGTTATTTGCGTGTTTTTCTTGTGACCTAAACAATAGCATTAACAATGTTCTAGTAATTGTTTATTACAATTTTTATAGCACTTGAACAATCGATTCGCAAAGTCTAGACATGTTATCTAATGTCATGCCTGCCACATTGATACGCCCTGAATTAACGATGTAGATGCCATAATCATTACGTAATTTAAGCACTTGCTCTTCGTTCAAACCACTGAACGAGAACATCCCGTTTTGTTTGGCGATGAAGCTAAAATCTTGATTGGCTCCTTTATCTTGTAATGTTTTTACAAATAGTTGTCGCATGCGGTGAATGCGTTGTCGCATACCAGTTAACTCATCAATCCACTCTTCTTTTAATTCTTCATTGTTTAAAATGTAAGAGACGATTTTAGCACCATGAGCAGGTGGATTTGAGTAATTAGCGCGAATAATTGTTTTGACTTGACTAAAGGCGCGATCGGCAATTTCAGTATTTGCAGCAATTAGCGTGAATGCGCCTACGCGTTCATTATAGAGACCAAAATTTTTTGAATATGAGCTAGCAATAAGTAGCTCTGGATGGTTATTAGCAAATAATCGTAGCCCATAGACGTCTTCTTCTATACCTTGTCCAAAGCCTTGATAAGCTATATCAAACAGTGGCAACCAACCATTTTTTAAGGCAAGATCCGATATAGCTTGCCATTGTTCTGGGGTTGGGTCAATACCGGTTGGGTTATGACAGCAACCATGGAACAACACTGCTTCACCAGCGGTAACTTGGCTTAAGCTGCTCATCATGGCATCAAAATCAAAAGTGTGAGTGTGTGCACTGTAATAATGGTATTGATGTACTTCAAGACCAGCAGTTTGGAATACACTACGATGATTTGGCCAAGTTGGATTGCTTACCCAAACGCGTTTTACTTTAGTCCGGCGGGCTAAAAAATCCGCCATTATGCGTAAGGCCCCTGTTCCGCCAGGCGCTTGTGCAGTTCTTGCTCGTTCATTTTCACGACCAAAAAGTAAAATTTGCGTTACAATATTGAAGGTATTGACACCATCAATAGGTAAGTAACTTTTGGTAATTTCGTCATTTAATAAAAAATGTTCTGCTTTTTTCACACTTTCTAAAATAGGTGTTTTGGTCGTTTCATCTTTATAAATACCGACACTTAAATTAATTTTATTGATGCGTTCATCTTTATTATAAAGATCGGCCAGCCCTAAAATGGGATCTGCCGGTGCTGCTGTTAAATTTTCAAACATAATTCACCTATTTCATCCAATTGGTATCACCGCATTATATACACATTATTTTGTAAGTTACAATTTCGAAAAAAGCATACTATAAATAGATTTTTATAAGCATTCTTTATTTTTAACATTCCTATATTTAGTAAAAAACTATAAGCTGATTAAAAAATGAAATCAAATCATTAGCTAATGTTATTAATTCTCCCGTAATCAAATCTTCTTTTACTACTTCGCCTGTTAAATTGTTTAATGAAATAATTGTTGTGCTGTCATCTGTCGAAGCAATAAAAATAGTCGGTATTCGTTTTAATCTTTTTTGCTGAGATAAATGAGCTATTAAATTTTGTTCTAAAGTTGAAAAATCATCATCATTCCATGCTTGAATTAAAGTTAAATGAGTGTTGGCAAACTTAGCTGTCATATTGCCTGCATATTGTGTTCCATAAAAAATGTGAGCACTGGGATGTAAAGTGATACCGACAACTTGTTCAACAATCGTAAGATCTCTTGGCGGCTCCAATAAAAATGGTTGCCAAAATACCGTGAGATATTCAGTTTTTAAAATACAAGGCGAGGGAATAGCATGCAATTCTTCGCTTTGTGGTGCATACTTAAACTGGTCAATCCAAAGAGTAGTAAAATCAAGTAAGGCAATTTTATAAGCAGAGTTCATGGACAAATGTATCTCATATTCAAATTATTATGTTATTTAATCGTCATTATACTGATTAAGTTTTGCAATGCATAATTACCTCAACGTTTCATTTTTTATTAATTAGGTAATTTGTAAAGTAAAAGATTGTAAAGAGGTAATAGGTGATTAGGTGTTTTAATATAAAACTTTAAGCAAATCAAATAAGTTATTTATAATACGGTAAACGTTCGTTAAAAATAACGAAAAATGAATCCTTAACTGTTTGTAAAATATCTAGTTTAATTTACTTGCTATCCTTGACTGAAACGTTAATAATAGAGACGGATAATTTTATCCTTGTAATGCAGCAATGGCGTTAGACATTACAGTTTGTCAAAATAAAATCGCGTAAGTAGAATCATTATAATTAGATAATCTGTTTATTTTAAACAATTGCATAAAGATTTAGTTTGTTTGCCAAAACCGGTAAGACGCAGAGGTTTGCTTATTAACCATATTAATAGTGTCAATAAATTATAAAATTAGGTTTTTTGCAAAGTATTTAGTGCTTTTTAATTTAATATTTTGCTTGTTATATTGATGTTGTGTAAGCGGTATCGGATTCACATAAAATAATAACAAAAATAACACAAATAAAATAATGAATGCCGTATACAAATATTTAGTTAAGTACCATTATTCATCATTGTTAAAATAACCACTTATCAATAATAAGATTCTACCTACAGTTAATTCAGACTAATGAAGAGTGTAGAATAATGAAAAGAATGTTAATCAACGCAACCCAGCAAGAAGAGCTGCGCGTTGCGCTTGTTGATGGTCAAAGATTGTATGATTTAGATATTGAAAGCCTTGGGCATGAACAAAAGAAAGCCAATATTTATAAAGGTAAAATCACTAAAATCAATCCAAGTTTAGAAGCCGCATTTGTTTCTTATGGTGGCGAGCGCGATGGATTTTTACCTTTAAAAGAGATTGCTGAAAGTTATTTTCCATCTAATATTTCTGGACGGCGTAGTATTAAACACCTACAAGAAGGTCAAGAAGTTCTTATCCAAATTGAAAAAGAGATTCGGGGCAAAAAAGGTGCGGCTTTAACCACCTATATTAGTTTAGCTGGCAGCTATTTAGTGTTGATGCCTAATGATCCTCGTGCTGGCGGAGTTTCGCGTCGCATAGAAGGTGAAGAACGAGCCGATCTTAAACGTATTATTGATGCTATCGAAAAACCTAAAGGTATGGGTGTGATAGCCCGAACTGCAGGGGTGGGTAAAAGTCAAGAAGAGTTACAACAAGATTTAGATGCATTAGTTACCTATTGGGCAGCCATTCAAAATGAAGCAAAAAAGCATCCTGCACCTAGTTTAATTCATAAAGAAAGTGATATTATCACTCGCGCATTTCGTGATTATTTACGTGATGATGTTGGTGATATTTTAATTGATAATCCCAAAGTGCTTGAAATTGCTAAAAAACGGTTAGCAGATTTAGGACGTGTTGAGTATGTCAGTCGCTTAAAGCTTTATGAGGGTGATGTACCATTATTTAATCATTTCCAAATTGAAGGTCAGATTGAGTCGGCATTCCAGCGTGAAGTTCGCTTACCTTCTGGTGGCTCAATTGTGATTGATGCGACAGAAGCGCTTACAGCAATTGATATTAACTCTGCTAAATCAATTCGCGGTAGTGATATTGAAGAAACCGCATTTAATACTAATCTTGAAGCAGCCGAAGAAATAGCTCGCCAACTACGCTTACGAGACTTAGGTGGTTTGATTGTTATCGATTTTATTGATATGACCCCAGTTCGTAATCAGCGTGAAGTAGAAAATCGCCTTAAAGAAGCCATGAAAACTGATCGTGCGCGTATTCAAACGACTCGTATTTCACGCTTTGGTTTGCTCGAAATGTCTCGTCAACGATTAAGCCCTTCATTACGCGAAGCAACTCATCATATATGCCCTCGTTGTCAAGGAACAGGTACTGTTCGTGACAATAATTCATTGTCTTTATCTATTCTTCGTTTAATTCAAGAAGAGGCAATGAAAGATAATACTGTACAAATCGATGTCATTGTTCCAGTACCAATAGCGAGCTATTTACTCAATGAAAAACGTCGCGCTATCACCAATATTGAAAGTATGCATCCTGATGTCAAAATTGTGATTGCTGGCGATGAAGAGATGGAAACACCTCTATATAAAGTAATTCGTAAGCGTAGAGGAGAAGAAACAGACGTACTGAGTTATCATCTCCCAAAACTGATTCGTGAGCTTGAAGAGGAGGAAGATGACCAACTAGCTGTTGAAGTTGTTGTGGAACAAGCGGTATTATCAGGCCCTAAAGTTGAGGCTTGTGCAGCATCAAAAGAACAGATAGAGTCAAAAACTAAAAAATCAGGTGGGTTGTTTAGTGGATTATTTGGTAAGTTACGTAAACTGTTTGTTACAGAAACAGCAGAACCCGAGCCAGAGGTTAAAACAAAAATAGCCAAAAGACGAGATAATCAACGAGCAAACAATCGACGTCAACGTAATAACCGAAACAATAGTGTGGCTAGTAATACTAATATTGTTGCGACAGGTACTACTGAAGAGGTGAAAGAATCAAGTCGAAATAATAGCCGTAGAACTAAACAAAATACTAATGCAAGTACTAATTTGACAAACTCTGCAAATAATCTTAAGACAGATAAAGTTGTTGAAACTGTACAACCAAAACAGCGTGAAGCTAAACCAAGACGTCAACAACGGGTATTAACTAGAAGTATTCGCATAAAAAATAGTGATAGTATGGTGGAAACTGAACAAGAAAGAGTTATTATTCCTTCTTTATTATTACCCATTATTGTACCTGAACCAACTGAAAACAATATTGCAACGGAATTTCAACCAAAACGTCAGCGTCGTACTTCAAGACATTTACGAATGAATGGTCAACGTAATAAACGCCGTGCTCGTAATGTAGAACTAAAACAGTCACCAATGCCGTTGCCGTTTGCTGCAGCATCATTAGAATTAGCTTTAGGTCGTGTTATTGTTGATTACAGTCGAATAAATAATGATGAATCAAGTATTAAGGTACCGGTTATCCCTTCGCTTTTACTGCCTGTCATTGTTAAAAATGAAGAGGATGTCAATAGTGTTGATACAGCTAGCATGGATGAAGTATCCAAAAGTTCTTTATTCATAAATGCACAAGAAGATTTTCAAGTTGATGAGCAAAATAGTAATGATGTTGGTTTGCTAACTAATGATTTACAATCAACAGGCTACTCTTCTTCAGCAATGACTAAAGCACCTGCTCCTGAATATGTGACTTCTGCTATTGGAATAAAATCACGTGAAGAGTCAGATTATCGTTTTGAAGGTAAAGGAAATGCTGGCGGTTTAAGTGCACAAGATCATGCTTATGCCGCAGTAAGTAAACCGGTGATAATCGATTAATCTTATAATATATTAAAATAACGGTGATATATGTCACCGTTGTTTTAATACTTCTTAACTTCGATAAAGATAAACAATGATTATCTATATTTTTAAGAAAATAGTAACGTTTTTATTTATTATCTGCGTTCTAGCTCAGATAAGCTTTTGTCTTGTGTATTTTTCGCCTTATTCAATGTTAGGTGAACCTAGTTTTATTGATGCATATAGAGCTTTTTTTCAGCAATTACTACAAGGTCAATTTACGCTAATATCTGGAGAAAAAGTACATTTTTTTCATACAATTTCTACTACTTTTGAACTTTGTATCTTAGCTTTACTTGTTACGTTGCTTATTGGATTACCTTTAGGGATCTTTCTTGGTCTGAGTAATATTCATTGGTTAAATAACACAATTCGCCTAGGATGTTTATTACTTTATTCATGCCCATTAGTCTTACTTGTTGTTATTATTATGTTCCTGATATCTCCTTCATGGACAGTATCATTGAATTTTCACTTATCTCCAACCGAAACAGGTACTTCATTATTGGACATTTTGTTTTCTTCAAGTGATGATAAGATGCGCCTATTACTAGAGCAATTTCGCTATTTGCTTTTACCTATGCTTATTTTGGCAATTCAGCCAAGTATTATGACTATCCAATTAGTAAGCCAATCAGTAAAAAGTATCTCACGTCAAAACTTTATAAAAATGGCAATTATTCGAGAAAGATCGCTTTTTAAAATTTTACGTCGGCATTTATTACCTAATTCTATTCCTGCAACCATTCCACAGTTAACATATAATACAACTACATTGTTGTTTTCTACCATGGTGATAGAAATTTTATATAATCGAGAAGGACTAGGGCAGTGGGTGATGAGTGCTTATCACCATCATAATTATTTTATTATTTCTATTGCCATTCTAGCTTGTGGCACTGTTATCAGTTTATTAGCACTATTAGGTGAAATTTCGGCTGTTGTTATTTATCCTTTGCGTCATAAGGAACATTATGTCTAGGCTAGCTAGGTTAATAAAAGGTATAAAGTTAAGCTTTAGTCGGTTGCACAGTAATTTTTACTTAATTGTTGGCTTTTATGGCATATTGGCGATTACATTTATAGCATTATCAACTCAATGGTTTTTTCATGCCCATTTAAACCCTAGTTACCCAGCTTTATTGCCACCTGCTTGGTGGTCTAGCGGTGATATCAATCATATACTCGGTACCAACGCGAAAGGGCAAGATATTTTTAATTATTTGTTAATTGGTTATCGTTCAACTATGACAATGACGTTAAAAGCAGTATTTTATGTGGTTGCCATTGGCGGAGTAATTAATTACTTAATGTTTTTTATATCATTTATACGCCCTTTTGTATTGTTTATTTTTAAATTCTGTATGGTTGTACCGCCGTTACTTGGTGTGATTGTGATTAGCTTATTATTAAAAGATAATATTACTAATATGTTATTGGTGATTGGATTATCTTATTCCCCACGCTTTATTTACAATATCCATCAACGTGTTATCAACGAATGGAATAAAACTTATATTACGGCCTATAGACTTGATGGACTATCTTCGTTTTCAATTTTAAATCATTATATTCTACCTAACATTTTACCTCTTTATCTGACCGAAATTGTTTCATTGTTTGGATCGGTTATTTTGTCAGTTACCACAATAACTTTTTTAGGCTTTGCTAATGATGTTTCCCGTCCGGATTTGGGAATGATGATGTTTCAAATGAAAGATATCATTGCTATTAATTATTTGGCCTTTTTATCTCCAGGAATTGCGGTTTCAGCTACAATTATTTTGGTATATTTATTCAACTTTGGATTATATGGCCGAAGAGCAGGAACTTAATGATGGCATTATTAGATATTCGAAATTTAACCATTGAGTTTATTACGCCAGAGGGTCTTTTGCGCGCAATTGATCGGGTTAATTTGAAGTTGTCAGAAGGTGAAATTCGAGGCTTGGTTGGTGAATCAGGCTCAGGAAAAAGCCTTATCGCTAAAGCTATCTTAGGGGTAACTAATCATAACTGGAAGATTTCAGCCGATCGTATTTATTTTAATGATATTGATTTACTTAAACTCTCACCTAGACAACGTCGAAAAGTGATTAGTGCTAATATCTCTATGATATTTCAAGAACCACAATCTTGTTTAGATCCCTCTATGAAAGTTGGGCAACAGTTAATCACTGCAATTCCAAGAAGAACATTTAAAGGGCATTGGTGGCAGCGATTATTTTGGCGTAAGCATCGAGCGATTGAGTTATTGCATCGGGTAGGAATTAAGAATCACAAAGAGATATTAAAGTCCTATCCGTTTGAATTAACCGAAGGCGAATGTCAGAAAGTCATGATAGCCATTGCGTTGGCTAATCAGCCAAAGCTACTTATTGCTGATGAACCAACAAATGCAATGGAAGCCACTACCGAAGCACAAATTTTTAGGTTGCTCGCTAGTATGAATCAAAATATGGGGACTACTATCTTGCTTATCAGCCATGATTTACAAATGGTAACCAGATGGACTGATCGTATCAATGTCCTATATTGCGGACAAACCGTTGAAGTTGCTAATAGTGAAGATTTAATTAAATCACCTTATCATCCTTATACTCAGGCGCTGATTTATGCTATCCCTGATTTTGGTAAAGCCATGCCACATAAAAGCCCGTTAAATACGTTACCCGGAGTGATTCCATCATTGGAGCATTTACCCATAGGCTGTCGATTAGGACCACGATGCCCTTATGCCCAAAAGAAGTGTATTTTGGCTCCAGAATTGATAACGATAAAAGATCATTTTGTAGCCTGTCATTTTCCGTTAAATACTGATGAGTAACCGTAAATGAATAGGAATACACGATGAATCCAATATTAAAAGTACGTAACTTATCTAAGCAATTTAAAATTCCTAAAGGTCTTTTAGGACATATACGCATTGATGCAGTCAAGCCATTATCATTTTCTCTTAATGAAGGTAAAACTCTTGCAATTATTGGGCAAAATGGCTCAGGAAAGTCAACGCTGGCAAAAATGTTAGTTGGTATGATAAAACCTGATAATGGCGATATTTGGATTGATGGTAATAAAGTTCAATACGGTGATTATAGTCACCGTTGTCAACTGATTCGGATGATATTTCAGCACGTAGAAAGTTCATTTGATCCGAGATTACGTATTGGTCAATTGCTTGAGATCCCCTTAAAGCGTAATGCTAATTATGGTGCTCATGAACGTGAAAAGTTAATTAGCGGTGTATTAAAACAAGTTGGATTGTTACCTGAACATGCCTCTTATTACCCTTCTGTGATGGCGGCGGGGCAAAAGCAACGTGTGGCATTAGCTCGAGCATTGATTTTAAAACCCAAAGTAATAATTTTAGACGAAGCCTTAGCGGCATTAGATATTTCGATGCGTTCACAAATTGTCAATTTAATGTTGACATTACAAGCTGAACAAAATATTTCTTATGTATATGTCACTCAAGATATTGGGATGATGAAACATATCAGCGATGAAATTTTGGTTATGCACAATGGCGATCTTGTTGAGTCTGGTAATACTGCTGAAGTATTGGCTTCGCCGCTAAGTGATATTACCCAAAAATTGATAAATAGTTACTTTGGTGAAGCACTTACTGCTGATACATGGCGTACCGATACGCGTGCTTTTTAGTTAATAAAACTATCTATCATTTGCATTTTAGCGCGTGAGGTAATGATCATTTTATTTGGATTATTTACCTACTTTTAATCTAATTGTTCTAATGAATTTGTTATATAAAAAATCTCGACAAATAACATAAAAGGCTCTATATTTAGCTGTATAGATTTCTAGACGTCTATTTCTGATGTTTAAAAATAACTTACCATTATAGGAGCTTTTGTTATGCCTATTTGTATTCCTGACTCATTACCCGCTGTTGATGTGTTACGTAATGAGAATGTATTTGTTATGACCTCATCACGAGCTAATACTCAAGAAATTCGTCCACTTAAGCTCCTTTTTTTAAACCTCATGCCTAAAAAAATCGAGACTGAAAATCAATTTTTACGTTTACTTTCTAATTCGTCTTTACAAGTTGATATTCAATTATTGCGTATTGATCAACGAGAGTCAAAAAATACACCTGTCGAACATTTAAACAGTTTTTATTGTGATTTTGATGATATTCGTGAACAGAATTTTGATGGGCTAATTATAACTGGCGCTCCACTAGGGAAAGTGGCTTTTTCGGATGTTGTGTATTGGCCTAAATTATCCGAAATTATTGCTTGGGCAAAAGATCATGTCACCTCAACAATGTTTGTTTGTTGGGCGGTTCAAGCTGCATTAAATGTCTTATATGATTTACCTAAATTCACTCGAGCACATAAGTTATCGGGTGTTTTTCAGCACCAAATTGTTCAACCTAATGCAATTTTAACGCGTGGCTTTGATGATACCTTTTTAGCGCCTCATTCGCGTTATGCTGATTTTCCAATTGATAAAATTATAAATTACACAGATCTATCCATTTTAGCAACGTCTGATATTACAGGACCTTACTTAATGGCAACCCCTGATAAACGTATGGCTTTTGTAACAGGACATCCCGAATATGATTCATTTACATTAGCTAATGAATATTTTCGTGACTTAAAGGCAGGTATTAGTCCAAATATTCCTTATAATTACTTTCCTGATAATAATCCCGATGTTGAGCCAAAAGCAACGTGGCGCAGCCATGCTTATCTATTATTTAGTAATTGGCTTAACTATTACGTTTACCAGTTAACTCCATTTGATTTAACTACTCGAGATTTAACGATTGATGACTAATAAATTCAGCTAAATTGTATTTGGCTTTATATATTGTGGTCGGTTATATGCTGTAATTGGATCTTGTTAGGCTATTGCTAGATTTAGCTAACAATAGCCTAGAAAAGCGAGTCTTTAAATGAATATATAGCTCACGTCTATGGCATAAACAAAAAATGAGCAAAGAAACTATTTTTGCTTAATTTAGTGCCTAATTTAAATAACAATTGGTAAAGTTTACGAAGTATTATCTGAATGTGGTTTGGTTATATTATCAAACTTGTAACCAAAATGTCACAGGCCCATCATTAATCAAAGATACTTGCATGTCGGCCGCAAATTGACCTGTTTGAGTTGTTATTTTTTGTTGGCATTGTTCGACAAAAAACTGATAAAGCCTATTTGCTTCATCAGGGTTAGCGCCTTTAGTAAAGCTTGGTCGCATTCCTTTTTTAGTGTCTGCTGCTAGGGTGAATTGAGAAACAACTAATACTTCGCCGTTAACGTGGTTAACATTTAGATTCATTTTCCCTTCATTATCACTAAAAATGCGATAGCCTAATACCTTTTCACATAAACGGATTGCTTTCTGCTCATTATCGTCTTGCTCAATACCAAGTAAAATCAGCAGTCCTTGATTAATCTGTCCAATAATGTTATTGTCTACTGTAACACTAGCTTGTTTTACTCGTTGGATTAAGGCGATCATAAATTAATTACTCTGGTAAAGGGGGATTGTTAACAACGTGTTTTTTTTGTCGGTTATAGTCAGTCAATGTTGCGGCAAATTCAGCACCGAACAAAACAATACACCAAGAAAAATAGATCCAAACTAACATAATGGGGATCGATGATACTACTCCATAAATGAGTTGATAAGTTGGAAACGAAGTAACATACAGTGCAAATGCACGTTTACCGAATTCAAATAACACTGCAGCGACAAGCGCACCAAGTATCGATTCTTTAAAAGGAACAGATTCGGTCGGAATAATGCTATAAAGTAACCAAAAACCAATCACAGAAATAACAAATGGTAGGAAATTAAGTAATATGTTGCCTGTTGTTACTGTTGATAGCCATTTTAGCGAAAAGATATAAGAACTAACTGCTACACTAGATCCAACTAAAATAGGGCCCAAGGTTAATATTGTCCAATACATGGTTAGGTTGTACATGAATGAACGTTTACGTTCGGTTTTCCAAATATGATTAAGTGCTGTATTAATTGAGTTGATCAACAATAAGGAAGTAACAATTAAACCTATTATCCCGACAAAGGTCATTTTTCTTGTATTGGAGATAAATTGTTCTAGATAATTTTGGATGGTATCACTAGCAGTAGGAACAAGGTTATTATAAATCAATTTTTTTAATGAATGGCTAACTTCATCAAACATTGGAAAAGCAGACAATAAAGAAAAAATAACGGTAATAAGTGGTACTAGTGCAAGTATGGTGGTATAAGCAAGCCCAGCAGAAGAGGTTGTAAGTCGATCGTTGTTAATACGATTCCATAATAATTTCATAAAGATCTGTATTTGCGTCAGTGATTTCATTAGCTTCTTTCTATTTTAGTTAGAAATAATACAATTATTAAATCCATTACTATTTAATGAGTTTAATACCTTATTTGCTTCTTGTTTACTTGTATAAGGTCCCACTGTAACTCGATATAATTGTCCTGAAGAAATATTACCGCGAATACCTGTCATTGCAAGTTTAGCTTTTAGTGTGTCAGCATTAGATTTATCCTTAAATGCTCCACATTGTAATAACCATTTAGTTGTAATAGTTGGTGTTACATTTGAAGATTGATTTTGTATTGCAGTATTTTCTTGTAAAGAAGGTGCAACAGTACGAGCATTCTTAATAAAACTATCTAGAATTTGTTGTCGTTCACCAGCAGTAGAACTTGATATTGATCCATAGTTTGCATTAGGGGTTTCTAATTCTTTAAGGTATGTCCAACGTTCTTGTGGTTGTTCTGGTAGCGTTATCACGGGTGTCTGAGTTTTTGCTTTTCGAGGTTCAATATTTTTTTGGGGAGCATTATTGGCAATAAAATAAAGAATAGCAGAAAATAGAATAATGATGATAATAGCCAAAAATATCATTAACTTAGGCTTGTTTCGTGACTTATTTTTTTTTGATTGGCTCTTTTTTCTAACATAATCACGCTGAACCACAATAGACTCTCTTCTATTTTATTAACATTGCAAAATAACTTGTATATAAAAAAAGTGGCTTACACCACTTTTTGTCATTTTTCTTTAACTATGATAGTTAACAAATAATCGCATTAAGCCAATGCTTTAATTTGTTTAATTAAATTCGCTTTATGACGTGCAGCTTTATTTTTATGAATTAAGCCACGAGCCGCTTGACGGTCAACAACTGCTTGCATGTCTTTGAATGCTACTTCAGCTGTTTGTTTATCACCAGCAGCAACAGCTGCGTAAACTTTTTTGATATAAGTACGCATCATTGAACGGTTGCTAGCATTATGTTTACGGCGCTTTTCGGATTGAACCGCACGTTTCTTAGCTGATTTGATATTAGCCAAAGTCAACTCCCAAGTTTAGATAAAAATTAGATATTAATAAGGTGGCAAAATATGCCTGATTTTCTTTCTATTGTCAATGGCACTGGATAAAAAATATGATTAGGAAATTTTATATTCATTATAAGTGTTTGTTATTTGACCGGGAATGTCTATAACCTAAACAGAAATTTTATGTTAGAATAGCAAAAGTTTTATTATATTTATATTTTATAAGAGGGAGTATCATGTCTATTATTAGAATGCAAGATCTTGATCTAAAAGGGAAACGTTTATTTATTCGCTCAGATCTTAATGTGCCAGTTAAAAATGGTAAGGTCACTTCCGATGCGCGTATTAAAGCGTCATTACCTACTATTGAAGAGGCAATTAGAAAAGGTGCTAAGGTAATGGTTACCTCTCATATTGGGCGTCCAACAGAAGGAGAGTATAACCCAGAGTTCTCTTTACAACCTGTTGTTGATTATTTAAAAGAACATGTGTCATTCCCTGTTCGTTTAGTAAAAGATTATCTTAATGGCGTAGATGTAAAAGAAGGCGAATTAGTTGTACTAGAAAACGTCCGTTTCAATGTAGGTGAAGGTAAAGATGATGAAGCTTTATCTAAAAAGTATGCTGCTCTTTGTGATATTTATGTAATGGATGCGTTTGGTACTGCTCACCGAGCACAAGCTTCGACTCATGGTGCGGGTAAATTTGCACCGGTTGCTTGCGCTGGTCCATTATTAGCAGCTGAGCTTGATGCGTTAGGTAAAGCGCTAGATAATCCAGCAAGACCAATGGTTGCTATCGTTGCTGGTTCTAAAGTATCAACAAAATTAACCGTACTTGATTCGCTATCAAAAATTGCTGATCACATTATTGTTGGAGGAGGTATTGCTAATACCTTTATTGCTGCTGAAGGTTATAATGTAGGTAAATCGCTTTATGAAGTAGATTTAATTCCAGAAGCTAAAAAATTAATGGCTAACTGTGAAATCCCTGTTCCAACCGATGTCCGTGTTGCAACTGAATTTAGTGAAACAGCCGTAGCTACTGAAAAATCAGTTCAAGATGTTAAAGAAAATGAACAAATTCTTGATTTAGGTGATAAATCAGCAGAAGTATTAGCAAATGTCATCAAAAACGCGAAAACTATTTTATGGAATGGTCCTGTGGGTGTTTTTGAGTTCCCTAATTTTCGCCGTGGCACTGAAATTGTAGCGAAAGCAATTGCCGATAGCGAAGGTTTTTCAATCGCTGGTGGTGGTGATACATTAGCTGCAATTGATCTATTTGGTATTGAAGATAAAATCTCTTATATTTCAACTGGTGGCGGAGCTTTCCTTGAATTTGTTGAAGGCAAAAAACTACCTGCTGTTGCGATGTTAGAAGATAGAGCAAAAGCGTAGAATTGAAGTTTAGTAAAAGGATGAGTTAATGACTCATTCTTTAATTTTTATAAATAAATTTATAGGTAATAAGATGGTTACTAAGATTTCTGATGTTGTTAAACCTGGTGTTGTCACTGGTGATGATGTTCAAAAAGTGTTTCAAATTGCTCGTGATAATAACTTTGCATTACCAGCTGTAAATTGTGTTGATACAAATACAATCAATGCGGTTATTGAAACTGCTGCTAAAGTTGGATCACCAGTCATTGTTCAATTTTCAAATGGTGGTGCTCAGTTTATTGCAGGTAAAGGTCTGAAATTAGAAGGTCAAGAAAGCGCTGTTTTAGGTGCAATTTCTGGGGCAAAACATGTTCATCTTGTAGCAGAAAAATATGGTGTACCGGTTATTGTTCATACTGATCATTGTGCTAAAAAATTACTTCCATGGGTAGATGGATTACTTGATGCTGGTGAAACTCATTTTGCTAAAACTGGTAAACCATTGTTTTCATCTCATATGATTGATCTTTCAGAAGAGTCACTAAAAGATAACATTGATATTTGTTGTCAATATCTTGCTCGTATGTCAGCAATGAAAATGACTTTAGAGTTAGAATTGGGATGTACTGGTGGCGAAGAGGATGGTGTTGATAATAGTCATATGGATAGCTCAGCACTTTATACTCAACCAGAAGATGTAGCTTATGCTTATGAGCGTTTAAGTGCCATCAGTCCTCGTTTTACTATTGCTGCATCATTTGGTAATGTGCATGGTGTTTATAAACCAGGTAATGTAAAATTAACACCAAAAATTCTAGATAATTCACAAAAATATGTATCAGAAAAGTTCAATTTACCTGCAAAATCATTGAATTTTGTTTTCCACGGTGGTTCAGGTTCAACGCCAGAAGAAATTGCTGAAGCAGTCAGTTATGGTGTAATCAAAATGAATATTGATACAGATACTCAATGGGCTAACTGGGCGGGTGTTTTAGATTACTACAAAGCAAATGAGGCCTATCTACAAGGCCAATTAGGTAATCCAGAAGGTGTTGATGCTCCAAATAAAAAATACTACGATCCGCGTGTATGGCTACGCAAAGGACAAGATTCTTTAGTTGCTCGTTTAGAACTTGCATTCAAAGAGCTTAACGCAGTTAATGTTCTTTAATGTTTAAGTTATTTAGAGTAAAAGCAAGGTGTTTACCTTGCTTTTGATTATCCGATAATTCAAATAAATCTTGCATTTTTATTTGAATTATCGGATAATCCTGCCCTCATTTAACTTAGGGGAGCTGTCTATTTATTAATATTAATTATTAATAGAGGCGTTTGCACCCGAGAAAAGGAAACTAAAAATGGCAAAGAAAGTACAAGCTTACATTAAGTTGCAAGTTGCAGCTGGTGCAGCGAATCCTAGTCCACCAGTTGGTCCAGCTCTTGGTCAACACGGTGTTAATATCATGGAATTCTGTAAAGCGTTTAATGCAAAAACAGAAAGCATGGAAAAAGGATTACCAATTCCTGTTGTAATTACAGTTTATTCAGACCGTTCATTTACATTCGTAACTAAAACGCCTCCGGCTGCAGTTTTATTAAAGAAAGCCGCTAAAATCAAGTCTGGTTCTGGCGAACCTAACAAGAAAAAGGTAGGTAAAGTGACGATTGCACAAATTCGCGAAATCGCTGAATTAAAAGCTGCAGATATGAATGGTGCTACCATTGAAACGATGATGCGTTCTATTGAAGGAACAGCTCGTTCAATGGGTTTGGAAGTGGAGGGTTAACCAATGGCTAAATTATCTAAGAAAGCTAAACTTATCCGCGAAAAAGTGAATGCGACTAAGCAATATGAAATTAATGAAGCTATCGCTTTATTAAAAGAACTTGCTACCGCTAAATTCACAGAAAGTGTTGACGTTGCCGTTAATTTAGGTATCGATTCGCGTAAATCAGACCAAAATGTTCGCGGTGCAATTGTGCTTCCACATGGTACTGGACGCAGTAGTGTGCGCGTTGCTGTATTTACTCAAGGAGCAAAAGCAGAATTAGCTAAAGAAGCGGGTGCTGATTTAGTAGGTATGGACGATCTTGCTGATCAAATCAAAAAAGGCGAAATGGATTTTGATGTTGTTATTGCATCACCTGACGCTATGCGTGTTGTTGGTCAATTAGGTCAAATTTTAGGACCGCGTGGTTTAATGCCAAACCCTAAAGATGGAACTGTTACCCCTAATGTTGCTGAAGCTGTAGAAAATGCTAAAGCAGGTCAGATTCGTTACCGTAATGATAAAAATGGTATTATCCATACAACTATCGGTAAAGCTGATTTTGATGCAGATAAGCTTAAAGAAAATTTAGAAGCATTACTTGTTGCGTTAAAACGTGCAAAACCAGCATCTTCTAAAGGTGTATTTGTTAAGAAGGTGAGTCTTTCTACTACAATGGGCGCTGGTGTCGCTATTGATCAAGCAACATTAAATGCAACTGTTTAATGATTTTTATCGTTAAACAAAGAAATCGGTTGGTGTCTGGCCTTAACCAGACCCCGTTCAAGACCGTAGGTGTGGTTGATGTTTAACTACTTAATTTCCCTACGTAGACGGTGACAGAACCTGATAAGATATAATAGAAGGATTCTGCTCATCGTGGTTGTGCTAGCTACATTTGTAACTAGTTAAATTAAGTCTAGGCTTCGCCTAGTATAATCCAGGAGCAATACCAATGGCACTAAATCTTCAAAATAAACAAGAAATTGTTGCTGAAGTTAATGAAATCGCCAAAGGTGCGCTATCTGCAGTTGTTGCTGATTCTCGTGGCGTAACTGTAGAAAAAATGACTGCATTACGTAAATCTGCTCGTGAAGCGGGTGTTTATATGCGTGTTGTTCGTAATACGCTATTGCGCCGTGTTGTTGAGGGTACTCAATACGAGTGTTTAAAAGATACGTTTGTTGGTCCAACTCTAATTGCATTTTCAAATGAGCACCCAGGTGCCGCTGCGCGTATTTTTAAAGCGTTTGCGAAAGAAAATGAAAAATTTGAGATTAAAGCCGCAGCCTTTGAAGGTGAGTTGATTACTGCAGCGAACATTGATCGCTTAGCAACATTACCTACTTATGAAGAAGCATTAGCTCGCTTGATGTCAACCATGAAAGAAGCCGCAGCTGGCAAACTGGTTCGTACTCTTGCGGCGGTTCGTGATCAAAAAGAAGCTGCTTAATTGTCAGTTTGATTATGAATATTATCAATTAAAAAAATGTAAATTTGGGAAACTATATTATGTCTATCACTAAAGAACAAATTTTAGATGCAGTTGCTGAAATGTCTGTTATGGATGTTGTTGAACTTGTATCAATGATGGAAGAAAAATTTGGCGTTTCTGCAGCTGCAGCAGTTGCAGTTGCAGCAGCTGGTCCGGCTGAAGCAGCAGAAGAAAAAACTGAATTTGATGTAATCTTGAAAGAAGTTGGTGCTAACAAAGTAGCTGTCATTAAAGCAGTTCGTGGTGCAACAGGTTTAGGCTTAAAAGAAGCGAAAGATCTTGTTGAATCAGCTCCAGCAACAGTTAAAGAAGGCATTAGCAAAGCTGATGCAGATGAACTTAAAAAGGCACTTGAAGAATCTGGTGCAGTTGTCGAACTTAAATAAGTTTATCAATAATACCATAAATGGCTGGGGGTTTTATACCTCCAGCCATTTTGCGCTATAATAAGTTAAAGAATTTTATTTGAAGATTATCAATAAAGTAATAAAGAAATAGTATATTTATTAAGCCTAATCAATTGATATTTATAGATATTTTCGATGAGGTGTCAGGTGCCATCAGTTAGCGATAGCACTCCTGATGAATATTTAATCATGCTAAAATAGCAGATAAGCAAGTTGAGGAACTAATGGTTTACTCTTATACCGAGAAAAAACGAATTCGTAAGAATTTTGGTAAGCGTCCACAAGTCTTGGATATACCGTATCTTCTTTCTATTCAACTTGATTCGTTCCAGAAATTTATTGAGCAAGATCCAGAAGGACAATATGGCTTAGAAGCTGCATTCCGTTCAATATTTCCGATAAAAAGTTATAGTGGTAATGCTGAGTTACAGTACGTGAGCTTTAAGATGGGTGACCCCGTATTTGATGTTAAAGAATGTCAAATTAGAGGGATCACTTACTCAGCACCGTTGCGCGTAAAATTACGTTTAGTTATTTATGATAAAGATGCGCCAGAAGGAACAGTTAAAGATATTAAAGAGCAAGACGTCTACATGGGCGAGATTCCTTTAATGACGGACAATGGTACATTTGTGATCAACGGTACAGAACGTGTAATCGTATCACAATTACATCGTAGTCCGGGTGTATTCTTTGATAGTGATAAAGGTAAAACACATTCTTCAGGTAAAGTTTTATATAATGCTCGGATTATTCCTTATCGTGGCTCTTGGCTTGATTTTGAATTTGATCCAAAAGATAATCTTTTTGCTCGAATTGACCGTCGTCGTAAACTTCCAGCAACAATTATTTTGCGTGCACTAGGTTATGAAACAGAAGAAATCTTAGCTATTTTCTTTGAAAAAACTAATTTTGAAGTTGGCAAATCTAAGTTAAAAATGGATCTTGTCCCAGAGCGTTTACGTGGTGAAACAGCACTGTTTGATATTGAATCAAAAGGTAAAGTGTATGCTGAAAAAGGCCGACGTATTACTGCTCGTCACATTCGTGAATTAGAAAAAGATAAAGTTAGCAAAATTGATGTACCAGTTGAATATATCGTTAATAAAGTTCTTGCTAAAAATTATGTTGATGAAGCTACGGGAGAGGTTATTGCTTTTGCTAATACACCAATCTCATTAGAACTATTACTTCAATTAACCAAAGCAGGACATAAACAAATAGAAACTTTATTCACTAATGATTTAGATCATGGTGCATTTATTTCTGAAACATTAAATGTGGATTCAACTCGCGACCGACTAGGCGCGTTAGTTGAAATTTATCGCATGATGCGTCCAGGCGAGCCACCAACAAAAGAAGCTGCTGAAGCATTATTTGATAATTTATTCTTCTCTGATGAACGTTATGATTTATCTGCTGTTGGTCGTATGAAGTTTAACCGTTCTTTAGGGCGTGATAGCATTGAAGGCGAAAGCGTTTTAACGAAAGATGATATCGTTGACGTAATGAAGAAATTAATCGCTATTCGTAATGGACATGGTGAAGTCGACGATATCGACCATTTAGGTAACCGCCGTATTCGTAGTGTTGGTGAAATGGCAGAAAACCAATTCCGTATTGGTTTAGTTCGTGTTGAGCGAGCAGTGAAAGAGCGCTTATCTTTAGGTGATCTCGATTCATTAATGCCACAAGATATGATTAATGCTAAACCAATTTCAGCAGCGATTCGTGAATTTTTTGGTTCAAGTCAGTTATCTCAGTTTATGGATCAAAACAACCCATTATCTGAAATTACCCATAAACGTCGTATTTCAGCATTAGGTCCAGGTGGTTTAACACGTGAACGAGCAGGGTTCGAAGTACGTGACGTACATCCAACACATTATGGTCGTGTATGTCCAATCGAAACGCCAGAAGGACCAAACATCGGTTTAATTAACTCATTAGCGGTTTATGCTCGTACCAATGAGTATGGATTTTTAGAAACACCATACCGACGAGTGATTGATGGTATCGTAACTGACGAAATTAATTATTTATCAGCGATTGATGAAAGTGAATTTGTAATAGCTCAGGCAAACTCGAACCTTGATGAAGATGGCCGTTTTAAAGAAGACTTAGTAACTTGTCGTTTAAATGGTGAATCAGGCTTATATAGTCCAGAACAAGTTCATTATATGGACGTATCAACCCAGCAAATCGTATCGGTTGGTGCATCATTAATTCCATTCCTTGAACATGATGATGCGAACCGTGCTTTAATGGGTGCAAACATGCAGCGTCAGGCAGTACCAACGTTGAAAGCGGAAAAGCCGTTTGTTGGAACGGGAATGGAACGTGCAGTGGCAGTTGACTCAGGTGTAACAGCTGTTGCTCGTCGCGGTGGTACAGTTCAATATGTTGATGCATCGCGTATTGTGGTTAATGTTAATGCTGATGAAATATATGCAGGTGAAACCGGTATTGATATTTATAATTTAACTAAATATACCCGTTCTAACCAAAACACTTGTATTAATCAGATTCCATGTGTGGAATTAGGCGAAAAAGTTGAGCGTGGCGATGTGCTTGCCGATGGTCCATCAACTGACTTAGGTGAATTGGCATTGGGTCAAAACATGCGAGTGGCTTTCATGCCATGGAATGGTTATAACTTTGAGGATTCTATTTTAGTTTCTGAAAAAGTGGTACAAGATGACCGTTTTACATCAATTCATATTCAAGAATTATCTTGTATTTCTCGTGATACCAAGTTAGGCGCGGAAGAAATTACCGCTGATATTCCAAATGTGGGCGAAGCTGCACTATCTAAACTTGATGAATCAGGTATCGTTTATATTGGTGCTGAAGTTCAAGGTGGTGATATTCTGGTCGGTAAAGTAACACCTAAGGGTGAAACGCAATTAACGCCAGAAGAAAAATTGCTACGTGCAATTTTTGGTGAAAAAGCATCTGATGTTAAAGATACTTCATTACGCGTACCAAATGGTGTTTCAGGTACAGTTATTGATGTTCAAGTGTTTACTCGTGATGGTGTACAAAAAGATAAACGTGCGCTTGAAATCGAAGAGATGCAACTTAAACAGGCAAGAAAAGATTTAACTGAAGAACTTAAAATCTTAGAAGCTGCATTGTTTGCTCGTATTCGTGATGTACTAATTTCGGATGGAATCAAAGCTGATAAATTAGATGCTTTACCACGTGAAAAATGGTTAACAATCGGTATCCCGAATGAAGATAAACAAGCTCAATTAGAACAGCTTGCTGAGCAGCACGAGGAAATCAAAGCTGAATTTAATAAGAAATTTGAAGCTAAACGCATGAAGATCACACAAGGTGATGATTTACAACCCGGTGTGCTCAAAATTGTTAAAGTTTACTTAGCAGTTAAACGTCAAATTCAGCCTGGTGATAAGATGGCTGGTCGTCATGGTAACAAAGGGGTTATCTCTAAAATTAACCCAATTGAAGATATGCCATATGATGACAAAGGTCGTCCTGTTGATATCGTATTAAATCCACTAGGTGTTCCATCTCGTATGAATATTGGACAGATCCTAGAAACTCACTTGGGTATGGCTGCTAAAGGTATTGGTCAGAAGATTGATACGATGTTAAAAGAACAGCAGGAGTTAGCTAAATTACGTGAGTTTATTCAAAAAGCGTATGATCTTGGTTTAGGCGCTGCACAAAAAGTTAATGTAGCAGAATTTACTGATCAAGAAGTCATGAATTTAGCACAAAACTTGCGTAATGGTATGCCACTAGCAACTCCTGTGTTTGATGGTGCCAAAGAGCAAGAAATTAAAGCCTTACTAGAGCTGGGTGATTTACCAACTTCTGGTCAAATTACTTTGTATGATGGTCGTACAGGGGAACAATTTGAACGTCCAGTTACTGTAGGTTATATGTATATGCTTAAATTGAATCATTTAGTTGATGACAAAATGCATGCCCGCTCTACTGGTTCATACAGTCTGGTTACTCAACAGCCATTGGGTGGTAAAGCTCAATTTGGTGGTCAACGTTTTGGTGAGATGGAAGTATGGGCACTTGAAGCATATGGTGCAGCTTATACCTTACAAGAAATGTTAACCGTTAAATCAGATGACGTAAACGGCCGTACTAAGATGTATAAAAATATTGTAGATGGTGATCATCGTATGGAGCCTGCGATCCCAGAATCATTTAATGTACTATTAAAAGAGATCCGTTCGCTAGGTATTAATATCGAGTTAGATGAAGAATAATTTTTGCTAACTTAAATGATTTCTATTTATAGGGATAACTTATTATTAGTAATAAGTTATCTAATTGGTTTAACTCCATAGGAGTCAATTGTGAAAGACTTACTAAAGTTTCTAAAAGCACAAACAAAAACAGAAGATTTTGATGCTATCAAGATAGGCCTTGCTTCTCCTGATATGATTCGTTCATGGTCTTTTGGTGAAGTTAAAAAACCTGAAACAATCAATTATCGTACGTTTAAACCTGAGCGCGATGGATTGTTTTGTGCGCGTATTTTTGGACCAGTAAAAGATTATGAATGTTTATGTGGAAAATATAAACGTTTAAAACACCGTGGTGTGATTTGTGAAAAATGTGGAGTTGAAGTAACTCAAGCTAAAGTACGTCGTGAACGTATGGGGCACATTGAACTAGCATCACCAACTGCCCATATCTGGTTTTTAAAATCATTACCATCTCGTATCGGTTTATTACTTGATATGCCACTTCGCGATATTGAGCGAGTGCTTTATTTTGAATCATTTATGGTTCTTGATGGTGGTATGACGAATCTTGAACGTGGTCAGATTTTAACTGAAGAACAATATTTAGATGCGTTAGAAGAGTTTGGTGACGAATTTGATGCTCGCATGGGGGCAGAAGCTATCCAAGAGTTATTACGTAATATTGATGTGCAAGCAGAATGTGAAGCACTACGTGATGAACTCGCTACCACTAATTCTGAAACTAAGCGTAAAAAGCTGACCAAACGTATTAAGATTATTGAAGCATTTATTCAATCAGAAAACAAACCTGAATGGATGATTCTGAACGTATTACCTGTGTTGCCGCCAGATTTACGCCCATTGGTTCCACTTGATGGCGGGCGTTTTGCAACATCAGATCTTAATGATCTTTATCGTCGAGTTATTAATCGTAATAACCGTTTAAAACGTTTATTAGACTTGGCTGCACCGGATATCATTGTACGTAATGAAAAACGGATGTTACAAGAATCGGTCGATGCATTATTAGATAATGGTCGTCGTGGTCGTGCGATTACTGGTTCAAACAAACGCCCATTGAAGTCACTTGCTGATATGATTAAAGGTAAGCAAGGTCGTTTCCGTCAAAACTTGTTAGGTAAACGTGTTGACTATTCTGGTCGTTCTGTAATTACTGTAGGTCCATACTTACATTTGCATCAGTGTGGTTTACCGAAGAAAATGGCCCTTGAATTATTCAAACCATTTATTTACGGTAAATTAGAGCGTCGCGGTTATGCAACAACCATTAAAGCAGCGAAGAAAATGGTTGAGCGTGAAGATGCAATTGTATGGGATATCTTAGATGAAGTTATCCGTGAGCATCCAGTATTACTAAACCGTGCCCCAACATTGCATAGATTAGGTATTCAAGCATTTGAACCGATTCTAATTGAAGGTAAAGCCATTCAATTACACCCATTAGTTTGTGCGGCGTTTAATGCTGACTTCGATGGTGACCAGATGGCGGTTCACGTTCCATTAACGTTAGAAGCACAATTAGAAGCTCGTGCGTTAATGATGTCAACCAACAATATTCTTTCACCGGCAAGTGGTGAGCCTATCATCGTTCCTTCACAGGACGTGGTTTTAGGTCTTTACTATATGACTCGTGATAAAGTCAATGCCAAAGGTGAAGGCATGATATTAACCGGCCCTAAAGAAGCTGAAAAGCTATATCGTTTAGGTCTAGTTGAATTACATGCCAAGGTTAAAGTTCGTATTACTGAAAGCCAACGTAACAGTGTAGGCGAGTGGGAAGATACCACCTCGGTTGTTGATACAACTGTTGGTCGTGCAATTTTATGGTTAATTATGCCAAAAGGGATGAGCTTCTCTGTTATCAATCAACCTTTGGGTAAAAAAGCGATCTCTAAAATTTTAAATATCTGTTATCGCCAGTTAGGCATGAAAGATACGGTTATTTTAGCTGACCAAATCATGTACACTGGATTTGCTTATGCGGCGCGTTCAGGTGTATCAGTTGGTATTGATGATATGGAAATTCCAGCGAAGAAATCACAAATCATCAACGAAGCTGAAATCGAAGTTGCTGAAATTCAAGAGCAATTCCAATCTGGTTTAGTAACTGCAGGTGAACGTTATAACAAAGTTATCGATATTTGGGCTGCCGCTAATGAGCGCGTTGCTAAAGCGATGATGGATAACTTATCAACTGAAAAAGTAATTAACCGTGAAGGCGAAGAAGAAGTTCAATCTTCTTTCAATAGCATTTACATGATGGCCGACTCTGGTGCGCGTGGTTCTGCAGCACAGATTCGTCAGCTTGCTGGTATGCGTGGCTTGATGGCAAAACCAGATGGTTCGATTATTGAAACACCTATCACTGCGAACTTCCGTGAAGGATTAAACGTACTTCAGTACTTTATCTCTACGCATGGTGCGCGTAAAGGTCTTGCGGATACCGCATTAAAAACAGCGAACTCAGGTTACTTAACTCGACGTTTAGTTGATGTAGCGCAAGATTTAGTGGTGATTGAAGATGACTGTGGCACCTTAGAAGGTGTAGTGATGACACCTGTTATTGAAGGCGGTGATGTTAAAGAGCCACTTCGTGAACGAGTATTAGGTCGAGTCACGGCTGAAGATGTATTAAAACCTGGTAGTGCAGATATCTTAATCCCACGTAACACATTACTTGATGAAAGTAAATGTGACTTACTTGAAGCAGAATCTGTTGATAGCGTTAAAGTGCGTTCAGTGGTTTCGTGTGATACTGATTTTGGTGTGTGTGCAAAATGTTATGGTCGTGACTTAGCACGTGGTCACTTGGTCAATAAAGGTGAAGCAATCGGTGTCATTGCGGCGCAATCAATCGGTGAGCCAGGTACACAGTTAACCATGCGTACGTTCCACATTGGTGGTGCGGCATCGCGAGCGGCTGCCGAATCAAGTGTTCAAGTTAAAAACAAAGGTAGTATTAAATTAACTAACGCTAAATTTGTAACTAACCCAGACAAGAAACTGGTAATTACTTCACGTAATGCTGAATTAACCATTATTGATGACTTAGGTCGAATGAAAGAAACCTACAAAGTGCCTTATGGTTCGATTTTAAGTAAAGGTAATGGTGTTGCGGTTGATGCGGGTGAAACAGTGGCTAACTGGGATCCACATACGATGCCAGTTATCTCTGAAACTAAAGGTTTTGTTCGTTTTGTGGATATGGTTGATGGGCAAACTATTACTCGTCAAACTGATGAATTAACTGGTTTATCATCTATTGCGATATTAGATGTAGCAGAACGTACAGGTGTAGGTAAAGATTTACGTCCAGCCATCAAAATTGTTGATGCTAGAGGTGATGATATCTATCTTGCCGGTACTGAAATGCTTGCGCAATACTTTTTGCCTGGTAAAGCTCTAGTACAGTTAGAAGATGGTGCTGAAATCAATATTGGTGACACACTCGCTCGTATTCCACAAGCATCTGTTGGTACCAAAGATATCACAGGTGGTTTACCACGTGTTGCTGATTTATTTGAAGCACGTAAACCAAAAGAGCCAGCAATCTTGGCTGAAATTGACGGTATCATTTCATTCGGTAAAGAAACAAAAGGTAAACGTCGCTTAATTATCACGCCATTAGATGGTAGTGAACCATATGAAGAGATGGTTCCAAAATGGCGTCAACTTAACGTGTTTGAAGGCGAACAAGTTGGTCGTGGTGATGTGATTTCTGATGGTCCTGAATCAGCGCATGATATTTTACGTCTACGTGGCGTTAATGCGGTAACCCGTTATATTGTTAACGAAGTTCAAGAAGTTTATCGTCTACAAGGTGTAAAAATTAACGATAAACACATTGAAGTTATCGTCCGTCAAATGTTACGTAAAGCAACGGTTATTCATCCGGGTGGCTCACGCCTACTTGAAGGTGAACAACTTGAAGTTTCACGTTTGAAGATTATCAACCGTGAACTTGAAGCGCAAGGTAAAGAACCAATTGTTTACTTACACGATTTACTTGGTATTACTAAAGCTTCCCTAACGACTGAATCGTTTATTTCTGCGGCTTCGTTCCAAGAAACAACTCGTGTCTTAACTGAAGCAGCAGTGGCTGGTAAAAATGATGAATTACGTGGCTTAAAAGAAAACGTAATTGTAGGTCGATTAATTCCAGCTGGTACGGGTTATGCTTATCATAAAGAACGTTTACGTAAACGCGCAATGCCATCAACAGATGAGATTCAAACAACAATTTCAGCGGAAGAGGCAACAGCTAATTTAGCTGAATTACTAAACTCTGCCGAAGAGAATCAATAGCCTCATTAGGTTTAATTTGCAAATAGCACGCATGGCGTGCTATTTTTTTATGTCATGCTTAAAACTATATGAAAGAAGATTGGTATGTATATTGTAATGAACCGTTTTAAAATTAAACGCGGTAGTGAAGATACATTTATTGACATGTGGCGAAAGCGTGATAGCCATCTGAACGAAATGCAAGGGTTTAATCGTTTTTACTTTTTACAAGGAAAAACAGAAGAAAATTATACACTATTTTCTTCATTTACTGAGTGGGAATCTAAAGCTGATTTTGAAGCTTGGGTTAATTCTGAACACTTTAAGCATACCCACCGTAATACGAATAACCGACCAAATAATAGTGATATTTATTTAGAGCTAGCATAATTAGAGTGTTTCGAAGTCGTACTTTAATAAATGTGATATTAAGTCTGATAAAGTTGCAAAAAACTATTTTAATTATTTATCATTCAGTAAATCAAAGTGATGTGAGTAATAGCAAACCCTGTTTTACATCAACGCCATAATAACAAAATAAAAATCGTCCACAATCTATACCGCATTAAATTTTGTTTTTCAAAACATCAAAAAACTCATTAAAATCAATTTTATATCCAATCTATTTTATTAGAGAATGTAATAATTGTTGATAAACAACATAGTAAAGAGTCAATGAATGTTAAAATAATAATTAGTAACAAAAACAAATTATATTCCATGCGCCCATTGACGAAATCATGATTTAAAGGTAATATGCGCGCCTTATGTATTGTGTTCTTTTTTTAGAAGGAACATAAGAGAAACTTTAAGGTAGCATGCATATTTTATGCAAAATAAATTGCCATTAACAATTGACCCAATTAAATCGGCACAAAAAAAGCTTGATTATGTTGGATATTATCCAGCTAAAAGTGTAACTAGGGTTGAAAGTCCGCAAAGTGATATTGAGTGCAGCTTATCTTTTAAGTTTGATGAGCAGCGGCTTTGTGTTATTACAATTGATGCAAAAATGACGTTAGAGTTGGTTTGCCAACGTTGTTTTAAACCTTTTATCACAGAAGTTCATGTGATGAATAAATTTAGTCCTGTTAAGAGCGATGCTCAAGCAGAGGCTCTACCGGAACATTATGAGCCCGTTCTGATGAACGAGTTTGGCGAAGTAGATATATTAGCGTTACTTGAGGACGAAATTATTCTCTCGTTACCAATTGCGCCGGTACATGATAGTAAACACTGCGAAGTGTCAGAGGCTGATATGGTATTTGGTGACATTTCAATTGAACATGAAAAACCAAATCCATTTGCAATTTTAGTTAGTTTAAAGAATAAGGGGTAAATCCATGGCTGTTCAACAGAATCGTAAAACTCGTGCAAAACGTGGTATGCGTCGTTCTCATGATGCATTAACTGTTGCTAATATTTCAGTTGATGAATCAGGTAAAACACATTTACGTCATCACGTAACCGCTGATGGTTATTATCGTGGTCGTAAAGTGATTTCTAAATAATTACTACCTAATTAGAAATCCTCAGGTGACATTTTGGATAATCTAACCATTGCGTTAGATGCTATGAGCGGGGACTTCGGTCCTCGTGCTATTATTCCTGCAGGAATAACAGCTCTAAACTGTTATCCAAACCTTTCTATTTTTCTGGTGGGCGATCCAACGGAAATTAGTTTCTTTTTGTCAAAAGAAAATTCAAAACTTGTCTCTCAATATGAACAAGAGGGGCGGTTAACCTTGATCGAATCGACTGCGGTTATTGCTAATGATATGAAGCCTGCATATGCGATTCGCCATAGCCAAGGGACGTCAATGAGAATAGCGCTTGAGCTGGTTAAAGATAACAATGCTCAAGCCTGTGTTAGTGCTGGTAATACAGGTGCTCTGATGGGGCTGTCCAAACTCTTATTGCACTCTTTAACTGGTATTGATCGCCCAGCTTTAGTTGCCACTATTCCCGCATTAAACAATCAAAGTACAGTTGTGCTGGATTTAGGTGCTAATGCTGAATGTGATAGTGATATGTTAGTACAATTTGCCATAATGGGCGAAATATTAGCAAAAACAGTGCTAAAAATTGAACATCCTCGAGTTGCCTTACTTAACATTGGTGAAGAAGATATTAAAGGATTGGATAAAATACGTGCAGCAGCTTCTATTTTAAAATCGAATGATCAGATTAATTACATTGGCTATTTAGAAGGTAATGAACTTCTCACTGGCAAAACAGATGTATTAGTATGTGATGGTTTTGTTGGCAATGTGACGTTAAAAACAGTAGAAGGCTTAGTTAAAATTTTCATGTCTTCATTTAAGTTGTCTCTTGGTCACAATTCATTATTAATGAAACTATTAAGTAAATGGTTACAGAGAAAGTTCTCAAAAAATTTTGGTTATTTGGAACCAGGACGATATAATGGTGCTTGCTTGCTTGGACTTAGAAGTATTGTGATTAAAAGTCATGGTAGTGCTAACCAAAAGTCATTTTTTGCAGCAATTGAACAAGCTATTTTGGCTATACAAACAAATATACCAGAGAAGATTGCAACAAGCCTTTCTTCCGCACTACCCAAGAGCGAATAATTAGATGTATACAAAGATATTAGGAACTGGGAGTTATCTTCCAAAACAGATAAGAACTAATGCAGATCTTGAAAAAATGGTCGATACTAGTGATGAATGGATCACAACGCGTACCGGTATTAAAGAAAGGCGCATTGCAGAGCCACATGAAACTGTAACGAGCATGGCTTATGAAGCTGCTATAAATGCAATTGAAATGGCCAATATCGATAAAGAAGAAATTGGTATGATTATTGTTGCAACAGCAACCTCGGTCAATGCATTTCCAAGTTCAGCAACAGAATTGCAAGCCAAACTAGGTATTGGTGATGTTGTTGCGTTTGATGTATCTGCCGCTTGCTCGGGATTTATTTATGCGCTTGATATAGCTGATAAATATATTAAAAGTGGTGCAATTAGTTATGCCTTAGTTGTTGGTTCAGATATGTTAACCCGTGGTGTTGATCCAAATGATAGAGGTACCATTATCATTTTTGGAGATGGTGCAGGAGCAGTTGTTGTTGGTGCATCAAAAGAGCCAGGTATTATTGCTTCACATCTTCATGCTGATGGCCGCTATGGTAATTTATTAAAATATCCATATGTTGATCGTCGTGATATGAAAGATCCTGTTTATATGACCATGCATGGTAATGAAGTATTTAAAGTGGCAGTTAAAGAGTTGTCAAATTTGGTTGATGAGCTTTTGACAGAAAATGCGTTTAACAAAGCAGATTTAGATTGGTTAGTACCACATCAAGCTAATTTGAGGATTATTTCAGCAACCGCAAAACGGCTGGATATGGATATGAATAAAGTCATTGTCACATTAGATAAGCAGGGCAATACTTCTGCTGCTTCTGTTCCTTGTGCTTTAGATGCTGGGGTGAGAGATGGGCGAATTCAACAAGGTCACCTGATTTTATTAGAAGCCTTTGGTGGTGGATTTGTTTGGGGTTCTGCGCTAGTTAGATTTTAGTTTATTATGTGTTTTTAATGATCAAGGATTTAATAATGACCAAATTTGCAATGGTATTTCCAGGACAAGGCTCTCAGGCTGTCGGCATGTTAAAAGATCTTGCTGATGATTTTCCAATTATCAAATCAACATTTGATGAAGCTTATGAGGTACTTGATTATGATTTGTGGGATTTAGTACAAAAAGGTCCAATAGAAGAATTAAATAAAACATGGCAAACACAGCCTGCGCTACTTGCTTCGTCTGTTGCAATATTTAGAGTGTGGCAAAGTGTTAATGGCGCTCAACCCGAATTTATGGCTGGTCATAGTTTAGGCGAATACTCAGCATTAGTTTGTGCAGGAGTAATTAATTTTAAAGATGCGATTAAATTAGTTGAATTACGTGGAAAACTAATGCAAGAGGCAGTCCCAAGCGGTACAGGTGCAATGTATGCCATTATTGGATTAGATAACGAATCTATTAGCAAAGCATGTGAACAAGCCGCTGAAGGTCAAATTGTTGCTCCAGTGAATTTTAATTCACCAGGTCAAGTGGTTATTGCCGGTAATAAAGAAGCTGTTGAACGTGCAGGTGCGTTATGTAAAGAAGCTGGTGCTAAGCGTGCATTACCACTTGCTGTCAGTGTGCCATCACATTGTGCGTTAATGAAACCAGCAGCCGATAAGTTAGCTACTACTTTAAACGATATTGAATTTAGTACGCCAAATTTTGCTGTTATTAATAATGTCGATGTTAAAGTTGAAACTTCAGCAGAAAAAATTAAAACTGCATTAATTGCTCAGCTTTATAGCCCTGTACGTTGGACACAGACGGTAGAATATATGGCAAAACAAGATGTAACACTTTTAGTTGAAATGGGACCAGGGAAAGTGTTAACTGGATTAACTAAACGTATTGTTGATACACTTTCAGGTCTTGCGGTTAATGATAAATCATCGTTAGAAACGGCATTAGAAAACACAAAGTAAAGGATAAATAGAGGTGGTTATGAACCTATCAGGAAAAATTGCTTTAGTTACTGGCGCAAGCCGTGGGATCGGTAAAGCAATTGCAGAAAAATTAGTTGCTTGTGGCGCAACGGTTATTGGTACGGCAACAACAGAAAAAGGTGCTGAGTCTATTAGTCATTACTTAGGCTCAAATGGTAAAGGCCTTGCTTTAAATGTGACGGATGAAGCATCCATTGAATCTGTGATTAATACAATAAAAATTGAATTTGGTGATATTGATATTCTTGTTAATAATGCAGGTATTACGCGTGATAATTTGTTAATGAGAATGAAAGATGACGAATGGCAAGATATTTTAGATACCAATCTAACATCTGTTTTTCGTTTATCTAAAGCATTAATGCGTACAATGATGAAAAAACGCTATGGCAGAATTGTTACTATCGGCTCAGTAGTTGGTACAATGGGTAATGCAGGTCAAGCTAACTATGCAGCAACTAAGGCAGGATTAATTGGTTTTAGTAAATCATTAGCGCGCGAAGTTGCATCACGTGGTATTACTGTTAATGTTGTGGCTCCTGGTTTTATCGCAACTGATATGACTGATGCATTAACTGATGAACAAAAAGCGTTAACATTGGCGCAAGTTCCTGCTGGACGATTAGGTGAGCCAACAGAAATTGCTAATGCAGTTGCTTTTTTGGTATCAGATGAAGCGTCTTACATTACTGGTGAAACTTTACATGTCAATGGAGGCATGTATATGGTGTAATTGACTAGAATAGTGTAAAATGAGCCAATAACTTGATGTTTCGAACAAAAATTAAGCAATTGGGTTGAAAAATGATTGGCATTTTTTTCAACATTTTATAAACTTACATTCACCGCCACTTTCGGCGATTTTTATAGGAAAAAAAGAGTATGAGCACTATTGAAGAGCGAGTTAAAAAAATTATTGTTGAGCAACTTGGTGTAAAAGAGGAAGAAGTTAAAAATGAATCTTCTTTCATTGAAGATCTTGGCGCTGACTCTCTTGATACAGTTGAATTAGTTATGGCTTTAGAAGAAGAATTTGATACAGAAATTCCTGATGAAGAAGCTGAAAAAATTACAACTGTTCAATCAGCAATTGATTATATTACTGCAAATCAATAAGGTTAGCAGAGTTTTCATGATAGGCGGTCAAAAGATCGCCTAGTTTGTGTTTTTAATTTTTAAATTAAAAAAGTTTGGTATAAATCTATAGAAAACTCAAAATAAAATTTTCAATGATTCAAATTTCATTACAATCCTTTCCTGGAGGACAATGTGTCTAAACGCAGAGTTGTTGTTACTGGAATGGGCATGATATCTCCTGTAGGTAATACAGTTGAATCCACTTGGCAAGCTTTATTAGCAGGACAAAGTGGCGTTGAACTCATAGAACACTTTGATACAGCCCCTTTCGCAACGCGTTTCGCCGCTATGGTTAAAAACTTTAATGGCGAAGATTATAATATTTCACGCAAAGATGCTCGTAAAATGGATTATTTTATCCAATACGGGATTGCTGCGGGTATGCAAGCAATGCAAGATGCAGGCATTGAGATCACGGAAGAAAACGCGAAAAGAATTGGTTGTGCTATAGGTTCAGGTATTGGTGGACTTGGGTTGATTGAAGAAAACCACAGTGCATTAATCAGTGCTGGACCACGTAAAATTAGTCCGTTCTTCGTACCATCAACAATTGTTAATATGATTGCAGGTCACTTATCCATTATTTATGGATTAAAAGGACCAAGTATTACTATTGCAACAGCATGTTCTTCAGGTGTACATAATATTGGTCATGCTGCACGTATGATTGCTTATGGTGACGCTGATGCGATGTTAGCTGGAGGAGGCGAAAAAGCGAGTACTCCTCTGGGTATTGGAGGCTTTGGTGCTGCTCGTGCCTTATCAACTAATAATGATAATCCTAAAGTTGCAAGTCGGCCTTGGGATAAAGATCGTGATGGTTTTGTATTGGGTGATGGTGCTGGTATCATGTTCTTAGAAGAATATGAACATGCCAAAAAGCGAGGAGCTAAAATCTATGCTGAGCTAGTTGGGTTTGGTATGAGTGGTGATGCTTATCATATGACTTCACCTCCAGCTGATGGCAGTGGAGCTGCATTAGCTATGCAATGTGCTCTTCGTGATGCTGGTATTAATCCTGATCAGGTTGGTTATATCAACGCCCATGGTACATCGACACCTGCTGGCGATAAAGCTGAAACACAAGCGGTAAAAAGTATTTTTAAAGAAAGTGCCAACAAAGTTATGGTTAGTTCAACTAAATCAATGATAGGGCATTTATTGGGAGCTGCTGGTGCTGTTGAGTCTATTTTCACTGTACTTGCACTTCGTGATCAAGCAGTTCCACCAACAATTAATCTTGATAATCCTGACGAGGGTTGTGATCTTGATTATGTTCCGCATACAGCGCGTCAAGTTAAGAATTTAGAATATGCACTTTGTAATTCTTTTGGTTTTGGTGGAACCAATGGTTCAGTGTTGTTTAAGAAATTCTAATATCTCTTTATCCGTCAATAATATATTATTGGCGGATATCTTTAATATATGGTTTTTCACTTATAAAATTTATAATGAAAAAAGTCTATATCTTTTCTGTTCAATTAGAATTTGCAATTAAAGAGAATAAGAATATTCCTTTTGCTTGTGTTATAATCTCAAGCTAACTTTATAGCCTCATTTCTGGTAGTTATGGTTGAACCTAAATTTATTCATCTTCATTTACATAGTGATTTCTCGATGGTTGATGGAATTGCTAAAGTTGGCGCATTAGTAAATGAAGTGAGCAAGTTACAGATGCCAGCTTTTGCAATTACTGATTTTACTAATCTTTGCGGGCTGGTTAAATTTTACGGTTCAGCAATGTCAAAAGGTATTAAACCGATCATTGGTGCAGATCTCGCTATTAGAAGTTCTCAAATGCCTGATGATATTTATCATTTGACTTTATTGGCAGCTAATCATCAAGGATATCAAAATCTTACTTTATTGATTTCTAAAGCTTATCAGCGAGGATATCTAGGTGATTTGCCAGTTGTTGATAATGACTGGCTAATTGAGCATCGAGCTGGATTAATTGTATTAGCAGGTCGAGAAAGTGATATTGGGATCGGTATTATTCGTAATAATCAACTAATCGTTGATAACGCTATTAATTTTTATCTTGAAAATTTTAGTGAGCATTTTTATTTTGAATTAGTACGCACTAAACGAACCAATGAAGAACTATTTATTCATCGAGCTGTGAATTTGGCTGAACAATATTCGTTACCCGTTGTTGCAACTAATGATGTTCGATTTTTGAAATCTTCTGATTTTGATGCTCACGAGATTCGTGTCGCTATTCACGATGGTAATACGCTAGAAGATCCTTCCAGACCTAAAAACTACTCGGCAGAGCAATACCTACGTTCAGAACAGGAAATGTGTGAATTATTTTCTGACATTCCTGAAGCACTTGAAAATAGTGTTGAAATAGCAAAACGCTGTAATGTTTCTATTCGATTAGGCGAATATTTTTTACCTAAATTTCCAACTGGCGATATGTCTACTGAAGACTTTTTAGTGCATAAATCACGAGAAGGATTAGAAGAAAGGCTAGCGTTTTTATTTCCTGAACCAGCAATTAGAAAGCAAAGACGACCAGAATATGATGAGCGTTTAGACACCGAATTAACCGTAATTAACCAAATGGGTTTTCCTGGTTACTTTCTGATTGTTATGGAGTTTATACAATGGTCAAAAGATAATGATATTCCAGTAGGACCAGGACGAGGATCTGGTGCTGGCTCGCTAGTTGCATATGCTTTGAAAATTACTGATTTGGATCCACTTGAGTTTGATTTACTTTTTGAACGTTTTTTAAATCCAGAACGTGTTTCAATGCCAGACTTTGATGTTGATTTTTGTATGGAAAAACGCGATCTGGTTATTGATCATGTCGCTGATATGTATGGAAGAGATGCTGTTTCCCAAATTATTACTTTTGGTACTATGGCAGCTAAAGCAGTAATACGGGATGTGGGGCGAGTACTTGGACATCCCTATGGGTTTGTCGATCGTATTTCAAAATTAATACCTTTAGATCCTGGTATGACACTAGCCAAAGCTTTTGAAATTGAACCCCAGTTACAAGAGTTATATGATAATAATGAAGAAGTCAAATCATTAATTGACATCGCCCGGCAATTGGAAGGTGTAACCCGAAATGCTGGTAAGCATGCCGGTGGAGTGGTGATCTCACCAACTAAAATTACTGATTTCTCGCCAATTTATTGTGATCCAGAGGGCCATCATCCGGTTACTCAATTTGATAAAAATGATGTGGAATATGCAGGTCTTGTGAAATTTGACTTTCTAGGCTTACGAACATTAACCATTATTGATTGGGCAATCAAAATGATTAATGAACGTCAGCTGCGAGAGGGTAAAGAAAAAGTCGATATTGCTCGAATTCCTTTAGATGATGAAAAATCTTTCGAATTATTATTAAAAGCTGAAACTACAGCGGTATTCCAACTTGAATCCCGTGGTATGAAAGATTTAATAAGACGTTTGAAGCCCGACTGTTTTGAGGATATGATCGCTTTAGTCGCATTATTCCGTCCAGGTCCTTTACAATCAGGCATGGTCGACAATTTTATTGACCGAAAACATGGAAGAGAAGAGGTTTCTTACCCTGATATTAAATACCAACACGACTCATTAAAACCTATTTTAGAACCCACTTATGGTATTATTTTATATCAAGAACAAGTTATGCAAATCGCACAGACTCTTTCAGGTTATACATTGGGCGGTGCTGATTTATTGCGCCGAGCTATGGGTAAGAAAAAACCGGAAGAGATGGCGAAGCAACGTTCTGTTTTTAAAGAAGGAGCTGAAAAACAAGGTATTGATGGTGAGCTGTCGATGCGAATATTTGATTTGGTTGAAAAATTTGCTGGATATGGTTTTAATAAATCTCACTCGGCTGCTTATGCGCTTGTTTCTTATCAAACTTTGTGGCTGAAAACGCACTATCCTGCCGAATTTATGGCTGCGGTTATGACTGCCGATATGGATAATACCGATAAAATTGTTGGTTTGGTTGATGAATGTTTGCGGATGGGGTTAAAAGTCAATCCTCCTGATATCAATAGTGGCCTGTATCACTTTCATGTAAATGATAAAGGTGAGATTGTTTATGGTATTGGGGCTATAAAAGGTGTCGGTGAAGGGCCTATTGAGGCAATTGTTGAAGCACGTAACAGTGGGGGATATTTTAAAAATATTTTCGAACTTTGTGCTCGAACAGATATGAAGAAGATCAATCGCCGAGTACTTGAAAAGCTCACTATGGCGGGGGCTTTTGATAAATTAGGACCTCATCGAGCGGCTATATTGCATAGCATCAATGATGCAATGCAAGCGGCAGATCAATATGCTAAAGCGCAAGATATTGGTCAAGAAGATATGTTTGGTGTTTTGGCGGAAGAGCCCGAACAAGTTGAGCATGCTTATGCTGCAGTTCCTGAATTACCTGAGCAAGTTTTGCTTGATGGGGAACGTGAGGCTTTAGGACTTTATTTAACGGGACATCCTGTAACACAATATTTGAAAGAATTAAATCGTTATACAGGTGGATTGCGAATTAGTGAGGCCTCTCCAACAGGTTGGGGTAAGATGGCCACTTTTGCAGGTATTGTTGCTGATGCTCGGATTCGAATTACTAAAAAAGGTAAAAAAATTGGTTTGTTTACTTTAGATGATCGTTCTGGCCGAATTGATGGTATGCTTTTTACAGAGTCTTTGGAGAAATTTGGTCATTTACTTGTTAAAGATAAGATCTTAATTGTTACAGGTCAAGTCAGTAATGACGATTTTAATGGTGGCTTTAAAATGTCAGTGCGTGATATCGTTGACCTAAAAGATGCTCGAGCTAAATATGTAAAAGGATTGTCCATTACTTTGACGGAAAGCGAAGTAAATCAAACAATATTACAGCGGTTACAACAATTGTTTGAACCTTATCGGCATGGCAGTGTACCTGTTAATTTATATTATCATCGAGATGATTCTGTTGTTAGGATACAATTTGGCACGACATGGAGAATTATTCCAGAGGATGCTTTAATTGTTGAGTTAAAGACACTACTTGGTCTTGATCGTATCGAATTTGAGTTTGAATAAATCGATAAACTTATTAATAGTAGATTGGTTGATTAATTTAATTTTTTGAATAAATAAAAGCTACTTTCAGTAAATGCGAGTGGCACGAGATTTAAAATAGTTGAAGTCTAATAATATAAATGTAGGTGACTTCAATGAGTGTTACATAGTAGAATTGGTTTAATTTTATCTTAAGAATTAGTCAGTATACTGTATTAAATAGTATATTTTTTAGAATATCAAATAAATTAAGAGGCAATTACAAGCGTTATGAACAATTTTTTGGAATTTGAAAAGCCGATAGCGGAATTAGAAGCAAAAATTAATTCCTTAAAGAATATTGATTCGCAACAAGTTGAATTAGATATTAATTTAGATAAAGAGATTAAGCAATTACATAAAAAAAGCCGTGAATTAACAAAAAAAATATTTGCTAATTTAACTCCTTGGGAAATTGCGCAATTAGCTAGACATCCAAATCGTCCCTATACGTTGGATTATATAAAAGAAATTTTTACTGACTTTGATGAATTAGCTGGTGATAGAGCTTATGCCGATGATAAAGCAATTGTTGGTGGAATAGCACGTATTGATGGACGAACTGTGGTGGTTATTGGACATCAAAAAGGTCGTGAAACAAAACAGAAGATTTACAGAAACTTTGGTATGCCAGCTCCCGAAGGTTATCGTAAAGCTTTACGATTAATGCAATTAGCCGAACGTTTTAAATTGCCCATTATTACTTTTATTGATACTCCAGGAGCCTATCCGGGTATTGGTGCCGAAGAGCGAGGCCAAGCGGAAGCAATTGCTCGTAATTTAAGAGAAATGTCACGTCTTAAAGTACCAACTATTTGTACAGTAATTGGTGAAGGTGGATCTGGGGGGGCTCTTGCTATTGGGGTAGCAGATAAAGTTAATATGCTTCAATATAGTACTTATTCTGTCATTTCACCAGAAGGCTGTGCTTCTATTTTATGGAAAAGTGCTGATAAAGCACCAGTTGCAGCTGAAGCCATGAATATGACAGCAGATAATTTATTAAAATTAAATTTGATTGATTCAATCGTGCCCGAGCCACTTGGTGGTGCTCACCGAGATTATGCTACCGTATCTGTTTCACTCAAAACACAACTACTTAGTGATCTTGATGAACTTGAAAGTATGGATTTATCTACATTACTAGAAAGAAGATTTCAACGTTTGATGAACTATGGTTATGTAAGGTAATTTTAACTTTGGAATACTATAATGAAAAAATCGACAGGATTACTACGTATTTTTAATGCGACAAAATATTCTTTAAAAGGCTTAAAAGCGGCAATCAAATTTGAAGCTGCATTTCGCCAAGAGTTAATTTTATTGGTTGTGGCTTATATCATTGTAATGCTAGTCGATTTTTCTATTTATGAACGTATTTTGTTACTTGGATCAATTGGTTTTGTGATGATTACAGAGTTAATCAATAGTGCGATTGAATGTGTTGTTGATCGTATTGGTAGTGAAAGACATGAGTTATCTGGCCGAGCAAAAGATTATGGTTCAGCTGCTGTATTTTTGTCATTATTATTGACAGTTATTTTGTGGATTTATCTATTTTCTTGTCACTTTTTCTCATAATTTTTACCTAAACGTAGACTTTTCTGAAAATTATTGGCAATAGATAATTAGCAAAACACTATTCGGAAACGAGTTCTTTAATGAGAAAATTTCCAGTTTTTTCTGTATCTAACGTGGATTTTAGCCATGGCATAACTGTACGCATTTGTTCATGTAACTTCCATGGTGGATTAATTACTATCATTCCTGATGCAGTCATTCCTTTTTGATTATTATCAGGTTTTATTGCTAACTCAAATTGTGAAATTCGCTTGATACCTAAGTTAACAATACCATCAATCATTTTTTGAGTTTGTGTACGGGATACCACAGGATACCAAATTAAGTAGATGCCTGTAGCAAATCGTTTGTATGCTTCAAATAACGCTGCAGGAATCTTTTGATAATCATCCTTAATTTCATAAGAGGGATCAATTAATATAATTCCACGACGTGATTGCGGGGGTAACTTTGATTTTAGTTGGGCAAAACCATCTTCACGTAGCACTGTTGTTCGTTTATCTTTGCTAAATTCTTGCCTTAATAAAGGATAATCAGATGGATGTAATTCAGTAAGATTGAGCTTGTCTTGCTCACGTAATAATTGCTTGGCAATTAATGGTGAGCCAGGATAATATTTTAATTCATCAAAAGGATTATAACGTCTTAGTATTGATATATAGGTCTTGAGCAATTCTGGAATATTAGATTGTTGCCATAGTAAATTAATTCCTGATAAATATTCACCGGTTTTTTCAGCATGTTCACTCTTTAGTAGGTATCGCCCCGCCCCAGAGTGTGTATCTAAATATAAAAAAGGTTTTTCTTTTTCTTTTAATGATTCAATACATAACGTTAAAACAATATGTTTTAATACATCTGCATGATTACCAACATGATAACTATGGCGATAACTTAACATTAGGAATTTACTCTCTCTTGTTCATTTTTTTGCATATAAAAGGTTGTTAAAGCTAAACAAAGAAGGCAGGGAATCTCCATTAATTCTTCTATTAAATCTTTTCGATCCCTTGTTATAACTAATAATTCATGGCCAATACGGCGGTGTTCTGCAATATCAGCTATACCCAAGAATAAAAAAGCTAAAAATATATGCCAAACTGGAATTTTTTCAAATTTGTAGCGACGAACAATTTCTCGGCGGATTGTGGGTAAAAATATACTGAATATTGGAAGTGCCATTATAATACCAGCAATAATTTTATAATAAAAACGGGGTACTTCAGGAAAAAAGTCCCGCCCCCAACTAATTCCCCGACCAAAAAGCATAAACCACCAAAATATTGTCCAAATCCAAAATTTGTATAATTCCGAATGTTTAGCCACACGTTTCGCATAATAGTAGGTATAACAACACATAAATAATAAAAAAAGTGATTGAACATGTTCAATAAGAGTAACGGTAAGTCCATTGTATAAAGGTATAAAAAAATTACCTATAATGTAAAGAATAATACCAAGAATAATAATCGATAAGGAACTTTTGTAAAAATGAAAATCTAATTTACACATACAATGTCTTAATATTTATTAGCGTTTTTAAGTTTGAGTATAGTACCGCATTTACGACATAAATAACTAGTTTTATCGTTTTTAATTTTATTGTGTCTTATTGAAGTTAAATGATGTTGTTGACAACTACAGTAGTATAAATAAGTATTGCGTTGTACCGTAAAATGGTGAGTTGTAGTTGGGATTTTGCCTAATATTTCTGACATAATATATTGCCATTGTTTACCGTGTGGCTTTACTTTTCCAAATTCCTTAAAAACAATGAGATGTGCCAATTCATGAGGTACAACTTCCTCAATAAAATGTGTACCATTTTCTAACAACATTATTGAATTAAGTTGAATTTCCCAACGTATTAAAAAGGCACTACCTGCAATGCTACCTTTGGGCTTATAGACAATTTTAGGTTCTTTATATTGAGTATGTAGAAGTTGATTGGCTTGTATTAAGTGAGTTCTTAAACAAGCCATTACCTGATTATGTAAATAAATTGGGATGCGTTTATAATCCTGCTGCATCGCGAAGTAGTGCTGCTTTATCTGTTTTTTCCCAAGGGAAGATATCTCGTCCAAAATGACCATAACTTGCAGTTTGTTGGTAAATTGGCTGAATGAGGTCAAGCATCTGAATCAATCCATAAGGTCTTAAGTCAAAAAATTCTTTGATAAGTGAAACAATTTTATGGTGATCGATTTTTTCAGTGCCAAAAGTATTAATATAAATTGATGTAGGATTGGCAATACCAATTGCGTAAGATATCTGTAATTCACATCTGTCAGCAAGTCCAGCCGCAACAATATTTTTGGCAACATAGCGTGCAGCATAAGCTGCTGAACGGTCAACTTTTGACGGATCTTTTCCTGAAAAAGCACCACCGCCATGACGTGCGGCTCCGCCATAAGTATCTACAATAATTTTGCGGCCAGTTAACCCACAATCTCCCATTGGACCACCAATAACGAAGCGTCCAGTTGGATTAATAAAGTATTTTGTCCTTGAAGTTAACCATTCAGTTGGTAATGTAGGTTTAATGATTTCTTCCATAACAGCTTCATGTAATGCTTTTTGTTCAATGGCTTCTGAATGCTGTGTAGATAAAACGATAGTATCAACCCCTTTTATTTGACCGTCTTGGTAAATTAATGTGACTTGGCTTTTTGCATCAGGCCTTAACCAAGAAAGTGTGCCATTTTTTCTGACTTCTGCTTGGCGACGCATCAAATCATGAGCATAACTTATGGCTGCAGGCATAAAGTTTGGCATTTCATTGGTCGCATAACCAAACATAATACCTTGATCGCCCGCACCTTGTTCTAGTGGACCTTTTCGATCGACCCCTTGATTGATGTCAGGAGATTGCTTGCCAATAGCATTAAGCACCGCACATGAATTTGCATCAAATCCCATTTCAGAACTGGTATAACCAATATCATTAATGGTTTTTCGAGTTAATTCCTCAATATCTACCCAAGCTGAAGTCGTGATTTCACCACCAACTAAAGCCATACCCGTTTTTACATATGTTTCACAAGCAACACGTGCTTTTGGGTCTTGCTTTAATATTGCATCAAGTACTGCATCAGATATTTGATCGGCAATTTTATCTGGATGACCTTCTGAAACAGATTCTGAAGTAAATAGAAATTCTGACATAGAATACCTTCTTAAATTAATTCTTGCATAACGCCTGATATATAATATTCAGCTTTAATATATGAATCTATTTTAGCAGTTTTACCATCTAGACGTCTAGTCTATAATTTATCGAACAAAATACAATATTGGCTTGGGTAAAATTACTTGCATTAATTTTTAATCAATTTACGATATTGGCGTTTCTAATTTATTATCTAGTGACCTATAGCTAAAATGAATATCGTAAAACAATCACCTTCTATATTAGTGTTTGATTCAGGTATTGGTGGATTATCTGTTTATAATGAAATTTACAATAAAGTACCCAATGTACACTATATATATGTATTTGATAATGAAATGTTTCCTTATGGAGATAAATCTTCAGGATTTTTAATTAATAGAGTCAATTCGGTCATTGAAGCTATTACTAAATTTTACTCAATAGATTTAGCGGTTATTGCCTGTAATACAGCTAGTACTATTTGTTTACCTAGTTTACGCTCCAAATTTTCTTTTCCTATTATTGGCGTTGTACCAGCGATTAAACCAGCTAGCTTAATTACTAAAAATAAATGTATAGGGTTATTAGCGACAAAAGCAACAATTGAAAGAACTTATACAACTGATTTAATACAGCAATTTGCGGCACATTGCACTGTTAAATTGTTAGGCCTGTCGGAATTAGCACTCATAGCCGAAAATAAATTGCAAGGTGTTACTGTAGATATGAAACAGCTAAAAGAAATAATGCAACCTTGGCTTGAATTACAAACAATCCCCGATACAATAGTGCTTGGCTGTACGCATTACCCTTTTATTAAAACAGAGTTACAGATGATTTTTCCTCAAGCTACCTTCATAGATTCAGGTTATGCAATTGCAGCAAGGGTTTGTAATTTACTAAATGATAAATATAACATAGACCAAATACCTTCATCTACATCTGAAAATATTGTATTGAGTACAAGCTATACTCTGTCTGTGGAAAAGTTGATTAAAAAATTATCCGGTTATAATCTTAATAAATATCAAACTATTAAAATTTAATGTGTCTAAATATCACTCGAATGAATGAGTGTTTGAACTTTTTTGCTTGCTAAAAAAAAAGAAGTCCTTATAATGCGCATCCACTGACACGCAGTCAGCGACAAGCAGACAGTGAGTGAGTTAAAAAATAAGATCGAAAAATTGAAAAAAAGATCTTGACGAATTAAAAGGTGTAGCGTAGTATACGCAGCCCTTGAGACAGCAAACTAAATTAACAAAATGTTGATTAGGAATAGAAGCTGTCAGCTCTTTAAAAAGAAAAAACAGACAATCTGTGTGGGCACTTGCGAGACAAAGAATTAAAAGTCTACGGACTTAAAAGAATCAAGTCTTGATAAGTGACACTGAAGATTCATTTGAATATGTCAGAGACAGTTATTGAGCATCAAACTTTAAATTGAAGAGTTTGATCATGGCTCAGATTGAACGCTGGCGGCAGGCTTAACACATGCAAGTCGAACGGTAACATGAGTGCTTGCACTTGATGACGAGTGGCGGACGGGTGAGTAATGTATGGGGATCTGCCGAATGGAAGGGGACAACAGTTGGAAACGACTGCTAATACCGTATAAAGTTGAGAGACCAAAGCATGGGACCTACGGGCCATGCGCCATTTGATGAACCCATATGGGATTAGCTAGTAGGTGAGGTAAAGGCTTACCTAGGCGACGATCTCTAGCTGGTCTGAGAGGATGACCAGCCACACTGGAACTGAGACACGGTCCAGACTCCTACGGGAGGCAGCAGTGGGGAATATTGCACAATGGGGGGAACCCTGATGCAGCCATGCCGCGTGTATGAAGAAGGCCTTCGGGTTGTAAAGTACTTTCGGTGATGAGGAAGGTAGTGTATCTAATAGGTGCACTAATTGACGTTAATTACAGAAGAAGCACCGGCTAACTCCGTGCCAGCAGCCGCGGTAATACGGAGGGTGCGAGCGTTAATCGGAATGACTGGGCGTAAAGGGCATGTAGGCGGATAATTAAGTTAGGTGTGAAAGCCCTGGGCTCAACCTAGGAATTGCACTT